>DASCRU010000052.1:0-6720 GCA_034400015.1 Candidatus Thalassarchaeaceae archaeon
CAACATGCGAATGAACTTCTCGAACTTCAGATAATCGGACTGCTTCCTGCATCATCTGAAGAATCCATGTCCCATCACTAGGAAAAGGAGAGACATATCCTAAGCAATCAACAAACACATGACTACCATGTGCTTGGAGACCTTCATCATTCAAGGTCTCATCCATAGTCATCATCCGATAGTGCCTGTATTTCATTGAATCGAACGATGCAAATGACCACCAATCAAGCGTGTTGCAATCATGGCGGCAGTAAAAGGTGTCAATGAGCCTTCTTGATCAGGTACTGTCTCAACTACATCTGCACCTACGACAATACAATTTTTAGATTCAAAAATTTGAGCTAATGCCGATTCTAAATGCCACCACGTTAACCCACCAGGAACGGGTGTTCCAGTAGATGGAACAAGATAGCCCTCAAGAGCATCAATATCTACAGTAATCCAAATTGGACCTGATAACGACGCCAACTCTTTCATCACCGAATCCCATGCCTCTTCTCCTCCACAAACGGCAAGGATGTCAGATGCAAGATGAGTTCGGATTCTAGAGTCACTTGCAGAAAATTCTGCTTCCTCGCGTGACCAAGCTCGGACTCCAATCTGCAGAATCCCTTCTATTCCTAAATCCAATGATCGACGTGCTGCACAAGCATGACTCCAGGGGTCTCCATCCAATTCTTCTCGTAAGTCTGCATGAGCATCGAATTGGACAATTGTAAGATTGTTGAGTTCTCCATCCAACATTGGATGATCCCTGAGTGCCTCTATTTCTGCGGGAAGTAATCCATGTTCACCACCAAGAACCACTGGGAATATACTCTCATCAGAAAGCCATTTTGAAAGATATTCAGAAACTGATGATAATTGCTCCTGCAAAGTACCTGCTTCAGATGTCCAGGGCTCCACTGTACGGATTATTGCCCCTGCGGGAATGTCCTCAGGTAGTCGAGGGTCGTATAGTTCGACCTGAGAAGAGGCTCTCAAACATGCTTCAGGGCCTTGCATTGTTCCTTGACCATAGGATGTAGTCAATTCGTAGGGAACTGGTAAGATTACTATGTCGGGAACTAGTGAATGGTCCTCGCTCAAACCGAGGAAGGTGAGTGGGTCCCCCATGATTTACACCGGTACAACGACACGAAAGAACATGCCTGATTTCGACTGGATGGTCTTTTTCGCCTTCCTGCAAGTAATTCCTTATATACAGCGACAGCCAATATATATCATAGCGCGGGGGTATTCTAGGTGGCAGGCATGACATTGAAAACACTGACCGATGCGATTAGAAATCGTGTCGATGAAGAGATGGAAGAAACTGTTGCAGAAGGTATTGCGGAACACGCTCTCGGCTTCTTTGGGTTCTCTGATCGCATCATCGATAATGCTCTTGAACCAACTGATCGGAATCTATTCTACCAACTTCAGGACTATGAATTATTGACTACTGAATCTGAAGAAACCACTCTTTGGGATGGTAGAGAATGGCGAATTCATTATTGGAAATTCAAGTCGAAAAGACTCTCTGAGGTCGTACAAAAGAAGGTGGTTGAGGATATCGATCCATACGCTGGCCTCTATGATGAAGTTCCAGTAGATATTTGGAGAGAACAATCTGGATTCGAACATGATGATGATGAACCATTGTTCTAATTCTATTCACTCAATTCCCCAATGGATTGAATACGTAGCGGAACATAGTGTCTACTATGCTCAGGCGTAACGCGTTCATCATCGCGGCTATGTTACTTTTTATGGTCCCTCATTCTACGATTTCTGGAGAATCATCTCAAGAAGTAGAATGTGACATTCTAGTGGATTGGAGTAATGGAACGATTAGTGAGCACGCATATCTAATCAATGACTGGTCAATGTTGAATGATTCTGGAGCTAGTGTTCAATGGTTACATCTCAATAAATCAGGCGAGAACATCGGAAATGGATCAATAATTCCTGAATTGATTGAAAATCAATCAAATGCAAGAATTTCTCTCCCAACTGACATTAATCTTGGAGATTCTGTTTCAATAAATGTAAATGGATCTGGTTCGGAGATATTTTGTTCCAGGAATATTGATGTCACTTACTGGAATCAACCAATAAATGACCATGAGATTACTAGAACAACAACTTGGATGATTGATCAGACTGGAAGTGATGGTGATTTCTACGAACTTGACTTCACAGGTAGAGGTTGGCAACTTAGAGATGGTGAGAATCTGGAATCCAATGAACTTGGATCAGGAAATTTGTCTATTTTTACAGATGATGGAGAAACTCAAATCCAAACGGATATTGATCTTGATAGAGTTTGGTTAAACGAATCAATGACTGGAATTGAACTTAATCAGCAACAATTTGAAATGTTTGGAAATGGTTCGATGATGTTCATAATTTCAGATGATGTAGGAACCGATACCATTGCAAATATCAACATTACAAACTCTTACATTACTCGCTCAATAGCAAATGGAGTCCCATCAGAACAAGTTCGTCTTGAAGGATCTGGAAACTTAATGTCTAATGGAACAAATGATGATGAATCTATCGAATTAGATGGTGATGTTTCAGTATTCTTATACGAATTACATACTGAAGATGGTCAGGTTTTACTCTCAAACTATCATTTAGAGGCTTTTGCAGAAATGGTACTAATCGATGGTAACGATCGCTTTACTCTCGACCTTGAGGAGTTCATTATCAGTGAAAGATGGGAAGATGGAACACAAACAAATCAATTGAGTAAACTAAAGGGAGATGGAACATTTGATTTCGCAGAATCTGAAGATGGTGCGACTATTGTGGTAAATGGTACAGTTCCTGTTTTCTGGCTAGAATCTCAAGATGGAATGACCATTGTAAATACCATTCTAATGGATGGAGACATTAGTGGAGATGTAACTGGAGAAATTGGGCTTGTTGTTGAGATTGTAGAATTAGGTCAACAAGAAAATTCAACAGGGCAATCCTTCGATGTGAACGTAATTCGTAATGAAAACTGGTTAAACATCTCACAAATTACAGGCATTGGATCAAACCTAGATATTGAAGCACAACACAATCTAACCTTCGAGTACCAAGTTCCAGAGGAACATTGGATGAATCGAACAATTCGATACAGGTATGTAGAAGATGATGGGCAAATCAATGATGAATATCCTGAACGCAGCCCAATTATTCTTGATGCTCCAGAACCATCAAACGAATCATTACTCGGAAGTGTAAACCTCAGTAGAGAATTGGGATACGCGCCCGCTTCAATGATAATTGGAGATACTGTGATGTTAGATCATGGAGATACCTTGACCCTAGAAGTAGTAGCAACAGATACTGGTTCGATTACCCGAGATGGACATGAAATGAATGTCATTCATTGGAATGGTACTTACCTCGATGGGGGACAAGCCAGTGGGAAGGTCATCAATGAAGGTATTCTTGCTGGATTAATAGCCCAAGTTTCCAGATCTGTAGAATTAGATCTCGATGGTCAAAATGGAACTCTACAATTTGTCGAAATACAATCACTAGAACGAGTCATCTCACCTTCGATAGTCACAGAATCTGAAAATACGCCTCCAACATTCGTAGAGTTGAGAATCCGTGAAGGGGCACTAACTACAGAAGGAGGAGAAGCACACATCGAAGTCGTTGTTGATGACGTAGATTGGAATATGAAATCAGTAAATGTTGATTTGAGTATAATTGGAATGGGGATTGTTTCTTTCAACGATGTAGGTGTAAATGGAGATTTAACTGTTCATGATGATGTTTGGACCTCTAAAGTAACCCATCCAGGAATTACCCATGGAATTCAAAATGTGAATGTCTCGATATCTGATGGATGGTCAATCACAGAAGTTGCTACTGAATTTATTCTCTCAAATCTGGCACCTAGAATGACTTCTCTTGAACTAAATCCAATGATTGTAACCAGAGGAGATTCTGTTGGAGTGACTACTACAGTTATCGATGCTCACGGAGTTTCGACCGTTATGGTTGACTTAACTGGGTCTGGAGGGCAACGTCATGCACTTACGCAAGGAATTGGAGAGGAATGGACTGGTTCATTTATTGTCCCTGATGGCTTTTCACCGGGCCCTCAACTTATTGCTCTTGAAATGACCGATAACGAAGGATCTATGCGCATAACATCGTTAATTTGGCAACAAGATGGGACTACCATAGAAAGCAATAGATTGACAGTATTGAACGACGGGCCAGTAGTATCCAATCTAACTCTATTGCGTGATGGTTCTATAGTAAACGAATTGATCGTTCCAGAGCTTGGTGGATCTGAAATTCCTCATGTAATTACTATTGAGGCATACGATCCTGATGGTATTTCAGTGGTTCAAATTCGCCTAGGCGTAATTGCACCAATAGGGCAAGCAGAAGATTGGGTACCCATGGTTGATGATGGAACTGGAGGAGATGAAACTGCAGATGATGGAATATACAGTCTAACTGTAATGACTCGTCCCACAATGCCAACAGGATCGACAGGAATAGAAATCAGAGGAATCGATAGTTTTCTTGAATCAACACCTAGTGACGATAGAGGTTTTACCGTCACTCTTTCTGATGAAGCATCAGAATTGATAGGTGGTGGAGGGGACCCGACAACTCTAATTTTGGTCATTGTTGGTATTTTTCTGACTTTAACTATTTTAGGAGGAATCCTAGTTCTTCGGAATGCTAATTTCGACGAATAATGATGAAAATCAGAGAGAGATTCGACTGCCTGAACACCGGTGGTGCGAGCGCCGGGATTTGAACCCGGGTTCCCACGTTGGCAACGTGGGGTGATAACCACTACACTACGCTCGCAGCGTCTCAACGAGATGGATGGACTTCTTCTATCCATCGGTCAGAAAATTTTCATGAAACAAGAGACTCTAGTCGTCTCTGGATTTCATCTCGAGTATTTCGATAGACATCTACGGACTGCTCAAACGGATCTTCGAGTTCCCAATCTTGATCTATTCGCATATCTGGACAAGAAACACCACAACCCATTGAAATCACCAAATCGAAATCCTTTGCAGAAAATTCATCGACATTTTTTGGAATTTGTTTACTTATGTCAATCCCGATTTCTTCGCATGCAATAATTGCTGTCGAATTAACCAAAGATGCAGGGTGTGTTCCTGCCGAAGAGGCATTGTATCCTAGACTTCTAGCAATTCCCTCTGCCATTTGACTACGACACGAATTACCCACGCAAACAAAAAGTAAGTTCATGATGAAATATTATATTCACCCAATATTAATTGATTCGATTTTGAATTGATTCGGCTATCATTTACATTGAAATATGGCCAAACTCTAGAGTAAGCATGGCAGGCTCTCCAGTGTCTACACATTCCCCCGGGGACGATGGGAAAAATACGCCTGATGCAAATAATGAACAAAAGGCTCAGATGGAACAAGCATACCAACAAATGCGTAGGAAAATGCGTATGACTAGGCTTGCAGAAGATGTTCGCCACAAAATTATGGTATTGTCTGGAAAGGGAGGGGTTGGCAAATCTACTGTAGCAACAGGACTTGCACTATCACTTGCTAGAATGGGACAAAAGGTTGGACTCCTTGATATTGATATTACAGGTCCAAACTTACCAAAGATGCTCGGATTAGAAGGCACCCAACTCCATGTTGAGGAGGGGCAAATTCATCCTGCAATTGGGCCGCATGGAGTCAAAGTAATCTCGATGGCATTCTTGATTGAAGACCCAGACAAACCTGTAATCTGGCGCGGGCCAATCAAATTGGGAGCAATTCAACAATTCATAGGAGATGTGGCATGGGGGGAACTTGATCATTTAATCATAGATTTTCCACCAGGAACTAGTGATGAACCGTTGACTGTTTCGCAATCTATTCCAAACATGGATGGAGTAGTAATTGTTACAACTCCACAAGAGGTTGCATTACTTGATTCAAGGAAGAGTATAAATTTCGCTAAAACAATGAATCTTCCAGTACTTGGAGTAGTCGAAAATATGAGGGGATATTCTGTACACGGTTCTGCTAATTCTAATGGTACACCAATTTCTAATGCAACAATTGAGATTGCTGGTCCTTCAGGACAGAAAATCGCTGTAGAAACAAATGACAACGGCGATTGGAACGTCATTCTAGATCTATTCAAGAGTGGAGGTGGAGAAGAATCTGCTAAAGAAATGGATGTACCTTTCCTTGGCTCACTTCCCTTCGATCCAGGTGTAGTTAGAGGAGGAGACGATGGTGTTCATCGTATTGTTTCAGAACCAAATGGTCCAACAGCAGATGCATTCGAATTAATAGTTACAAGATTGATTGAAGAATTAGATTCGGCCGACGATGATGGCGTGACGATAATCTAAGCATTAGAGAATGAATTCTACCCTTCCGATTCAATAAGGAAGAATGTTCGCGGCAGGACATGAGCGTAATTGAGAACGATGCAGTAGCTACAGTCCACTACACAGGAACATTGCCTGATGGTGAAGAATTCGATAGTAGTAGAGGTGGTGAACCAATGACATTTCTTGTAGGTCACCGTAATATGATTCCTGGATTCGAAGAGGAATTAATGGGTGCAACAGCCGGAGATACACGAGAATTCACTCTTCCTCCAGAAAGAGCATATGGGGAGCGTGATGATGATGCAATTCAACAAGTCTCTAGAGATCAATTCCCTGAAGACATGGAAATAATGCCTGGAATGATGATGGCAGCTCA
>DASCRU010000053.1:0-5652 GCA_034400015.1 Candidatus Thalassarchaeaceae archaeon
GGTTCTATTCATGAATCTACACCGGTACAGTGTCGTTTGCGTAAATTGACATACATGAGCCCTCTGAAATTGGATTTTACAATTTTTAGAGATGATAAGCCAGAACCAGATCAAGAATTAGAAGTACATATTGGAAACCTTCCAATTATGGTTCGATCTCAAATCTGTAATCTTCATCCTAAGAACATTGCAACCGCAGATGGGCAAGCCGGAAAACTCAATCTTGAAACCTCTGATGAGGATCGAAATAGGTATCACCGACTTCTAGAGAAATATGGTGAAGACCCCTTGGATCCTGGTGGTTATTTCATCATTAATGGAACTGAAAGAGTGCTTATATCAATGGAGGATCTCGCTCCAAATAGAGTCACAGTTGAGAAAAATAAGAAGTACACGTATGAGACTGAAGTCGCTAAAATTTTCTCTCAGCGTGATGGAGCTCGAAAGCCATTGAATGTCGAGAAACGTCGAGATGGAATGCTAATGGCAAAGATTCCTTCAGCAGGAAGTACTGCTGTCCCTGTAGTTCTCTTAATGCGTGCACTTGGAGTAGATAATGATGCAGAGATTTTCCAAGCAATTGCTGGACCTGTAGAGACAATGAAGTATACTGTTGCTAACATTAACGAAATCAAGGACAATAGTGAATATGAGGTCCACACAACAGAGGAAGCCCTTGCATGGTTGGAAAAGAAGTTTGCAGCAGGACAACAAAAGGAATACCGTGAACAGAGAATTCAAAATATGTTAGATAAGGAACTACTACCTCATTTGGGCGAAACTCCCGATAACCGTAGGAAGAAGTCAGTTTTCCTCGGCCGAGTAGTTCGACAAGTTCTGGAAATGGCAGTCACAAATCGAGAGGCTAACGATAAGGATCATTATGCTAACAAGCGTGTACGTTTAGCTGGAGACTTAATGGAAGATCTTTTCCGTGTAAGCCTTCAACAACTTGCTAGAGATCTCAAGTATCAACTTGAACGTCACCACAATAGAAAGAGAGATCTCAAGATTAGTTCTTGTTTGCGACCTGATGTATTGACATCTAAGATAATGCATGCACTAGCTACAGGAAATTGGGTTAGCAGCAGAAGTGGAGTTAGTCAATTACTTGATCGAACCACTTACTTGGCTGCACTTTCCCATATGCGTCGAGTGACGAGCCCTCTCGTTCGAAGCCAACCTCATTTCGAAGCACGAGATCTTCATCCTACTCATTGGGGTAGATTATGTCCCAATGAGACTCCAGAAGGCCAGAATTGTGGCCTAGTAAAGAATGCAGCACAAATGATTGACGTGAGTGAAAATGTTCCTGAAGGAGAAATAAAGGGCATGCTCTCAGAGGCTGGAGTCGATTCTGATCCCGATGGATGGGCAGAAGGTTCTCGAATCCACGTTAATGGGGATATTTTTGGTCTTCACAAGGACGCTCACAGATTAGTAGCTCGTTTGAAGGCTCGCAGGAGATCCGGTAAAATCAAGCCAGAGGTTTCTATTAGACACGATTCAATAAACAAAGACGTTTTCATTAACACCGATAAAGGTAGGATTCTTCGTCCTCTTCTTGTTCTTGAGGGAGGCGATCTCTCTCTCCAGAAGGCACACTTGGAACGTCTTCGATCCCGTGAAATGAGTTTCAGGGAGCTTGTTTGGGAAGGTGTCGTAGAATGGGTGGATGCTGAAGAGGAAGAGGATCTTCTAATCGCTCCTCGTCCTTTTGATCTTCCATCTAGGAGCCCCAAGCATAACCGCCCACTTAACCCGGCAACTGTTGAATGGGTTAACATGGGTCAACCGGATCAGACGCATGCTAATCTCCGTGCGGAAATTATCATGCCGAATGGTAAGAAGGACTTCGAAGAGTTTGAGATACCTCTTAATTACTATCAAGCAGATTTTGATAGCCTCAAGAAGAAGCAAAAGAAGTCTGGAGAAGTACTTTGTTTCACACACGTTGAGATAGACCCTCAATTGATTCTAGGGGTTTGTGCTAGTTTAGTTCCTTATCCCGAACACAACTCGACTCCTCGAGTTACAGGTGGTACCGCGATGGTCAAACAGGCCCTTGGACTCCCAAGTGCAAATTACCGACTTCGTCCGGACACTCGTCTCCACATCATGCATTACCCACAGCAATCTATGACTCGAACTAGGGCAATGCACCAGACGAATTTCCTTAGAAGGCCAGGAGGTCAGAATTTCGTAGTTGCAGTTCTCTCCCATCATGGTTACAATATGCAGGATGCAGTGATTGTGAATAAGGCGAGTGTCCAACGAGCACTTGGTCGTTCTACATTCGTTCGTACTTACAATGCTGAGAATCGTCGATTCCCTGGCGGATTGGAGGAGACTATACAGGTTCCAGGAAATGATCCAAATCATGAGGTCAAGGGATTGAAGCCCATCGAATCATATGAACATCTAGAGGAAGATGGATTACCTATCCCTGAAAAATATCTAGATAGCGGAGAAGTACTTGTTGGGAAGACGAGCCCTCCTCGATTCCTTGAGGAGAATGCTGGAGGAGCATTCTTTGCAGCGCCTGAAAGGCGCGAATCATCAATGACAGTTCGTCACGGTGAGAAAGGACACGTCGATAATGTGTACGTTACTGAAAGTCTTGACTCGGGGTTGATGGTTCGACTAACTCTTCGAACTAACCGAATCCCCGAACTTGGAGATAAATTCGCTTCACGGCACGGGCAGAAAGGAGTTATTGGCCGATTGATAGAACCTCAAGATATGCCGTTTACAAGTTCTGGAGTAATTCCTGATTTACTGATGAATCCTCACGCAATCCCTTCTAGAATGACTGTAGCTCATGTTCTGGAGATGATTGGTGGAAAGGTAGGGTCAATGGAAGGAAGACAGATTGATGGTACAGCATTCAATGGTGAGAAGGAAGATTCACTAAGGGAAGCTCTCGTTCGAAATGGCCTTGCTCATACTGGCCGTGAGATTATGATTAATGGTGAGACTGGTGAGCAATACCCTGTAGAGATTTTCGCGGGTGTAATTTATTATCAGAAACTCCACCATATGGTAAGTGGAAAGTTGCATGCTAGAAGTCGTGGACGAGTACAGATATTGACTCGTCAACCTACTGAAGGAAGAGCCCGACAGGGTGGACTTAGGTTTGGTGAGATGGAACGTGATTGTTTGATTGCGCACGGTGCTTCAATGGTCATCAAGGATCGTCTACTTGACGAGAGTGATGGCTGGGAAATGATGGTTTGCAATAATACTGGATGTGGCCATGCTGCCTATTACGATTGGAATCGAAAGGCAACTGTATGCCCAGTTTGTGGAGACCGAGCTGATGTCCATACAATACAGACATCATATGCATTCAAACTACTTCTTGATGAGATGAAATCTCTTGGAGTTGCTATGAGAATTGACCTGGAGGACCGCAGATGAGAGCCCGTGATGTAGCCAAGATCCCTAAGAGGATCGGTTCGATCAAATTTACTTTGATGGATCCGAATGAAATCCGAAAGATGTCTTCTGTAGAGGTGAAAACTGCTGATACATACAAGGACGATGGCCATGCTTTCCGACAAGGATTGATGGATACCAAGATGGGAGTAATTGATCCCGGAATGCGATGCAATACTTGTGGGAATAAACATGAGGAATGCCCTAGTCATTTTGGACATATTCAACTTGAATTACCAGTCGTACACATTGGTTTTGTTCCATTGATTAAATCATGTCTCAGTTCAACATGTAATACTTGTAGTAAAATTCTCATGAATAGTCAACCAGGAACTCATCCTCAAGATCCTGAAAAGTCTGAACAGGATTACTACCGTGACACAATCAACGACATAAAGCAAAAACATGGAGTCGGTTCGCCCGAATATTCCAAGATGATCAAGGATATCGAGAAGGAATGCAAGAGCGCTAAGAGGCGTATCTGTATGCATTGTGATGAAGAACAGGGTGTAATCCAACTAGACAAGCCTTCTACATTCAAGGAAAAGTTCGACAAGGGAGAGCATAAATTGAACCCTAGAGATATTCGTGAATGGTTAGAGCGAATTCCAGATGAACATTTAATTTTCTTAGGTGTGGAATCAGGATCTAGTCGTCCAGAATGGACCATCATGAAGGTACTACCAGTTCCTCCTATCACAGTCCGTCCTTCAATCACTCTTGATAGTGGAGATCGTTCAGAAGACGATTTGACTCACAAGTTGGTGGATGTTCTTCGAATAAATCAACGATTGCGAGAGAACAGAGATTCTGGGGCACCGCAACTTATTGTTGAAGATTTGTGGGAACTTTTACAGTACCATATCACAACTTATTTCGATAACCAAACCAGTGGTATACCTCCCGCAAGACATCGTTCTGGTCGTACCTTGAAGACTCTTACACAGCGATTGAAGGGCAAGGAAGGGCGTTTCAGAAGCAATCTTTCTGGTAAGCGAGTAAACTTCTGTGCTAGAACTGTTATCAGTCCTGATCCAAAGTTGAGTATTAACGAAGTAGGGGTACCTCTTCATACTGCGAAAGAGCTCACCGTCCCAATTCGTGTAACTTCAAGAAATATGGAACAGATGAGACAAATGATTCTCCGTGGCCCCGATGTTCACCCTGGAGTAAATTACATTGTTCGAGGAGATAATTTCAGAGTGAGAATTACAGATAGAACCAAGTGGATTTGGGCAGGTTTCCGTTGTCTAAATACTGCTTGTGTTCCTGGTTCTAGTGACGATGAGCCTTACGTCGGCGCACGTCCTGACCTAAACTCGGTAATTCCTGCACCGAACTTCCTTCCCGGAGTTGTGTTGAAGACTCTAAAGAGTCAGACACAAGATGGAGGAGTAATTGAAGAGTCCTTGGTTGATTTGGAATCTACATTACAGAACCTTAGAGGAGAGGATGAACACGGACGCCCCTTGGAACATGGGGATCCACGAGCAATAGTCAACCAAAGATGGGTCTATGAGAGGAATAATCCTGGCGAGGAATACCCTGATGAATTACAGGTATATTGTCCCCACTGTGGAAGTCCAACCGTTGATGTTGATGATGGTGAATCTTACAGGAATGAGGTTGAGGATCGCCTTTCAACCTACGACATATTTGGAAACCCCAAGCCAGGGATGACCGTTGAACGTCACTTGATTGATGGAGATATTGCAATCTTCAATCGCCAACCATCTCTGCATAGAATGTCAATGATGGCTCATGAAGTACGCGTAATGGATGGTAAGACATTTAGATTCAATCTAGCTGTTTGTACTCCTTACAATGCTGATTTTGATGGTGATGAGATGAATCTGCATGTTATTCAATCTGAAGAAGCCCGTGCAGAGGCTAAGATTCTAATGCGTGTACAGGAACATATCATTACTCCACGTTATGGAGGGGCCGTAATTGGTGGTATTCACGATCACATTTCGGGTGCATATCTTCTTACCCATGGGGAGAAAATTATCCCTGAGGCATTAGCTCTAGAAGTACTTGGTCAGATTGATTTTACTGGGGTAATGCCAGAACTGCGTAAGAAGGATGGGATTACTGGATATCTTGGTACAGATTTGATGAGTTTAATTGTCCCAGATGGTTTCCGTCTTCAGTATACTAGTCGTAGTAATGATACAGTTAACGTTGAAGGTGGTACTGTCTCTGGAACCTTGG
>DASCRU010000054.1:0-2697 GCA_034400015.1 Candidatus Thalassarchaeaceae archaeon
CGAATAGCCGGCACCTCTGTCTTCTCCAACCTCACCACCAATACATCGTCTTAGTCGTGGGATATGACCCTTCATGTTCAATCAAACTAAACAAAAACAGTCATTTGTTCTTGAAACGCTTCAATCGGAATGTTTCCTCACGCTCCATTTCTTCGAGACGAAGTTGGATGAAGGCCTTTGCTTCTTCCATTTGCGGGATTACAACGAACTCGAGAGCATTGACTCTTCTCTTGGTAGCTTCAATCTCTTCAAGCAGGCGTTTCAGTGTGGCTTCCATCTCAGATGCTTTGACGATTTTTTCGATTAATGCAGAATAACCGTCAGCAGCCTCATCGATGTAAGGGGAACCGCCGACTAAACCCATACCTCTTTCCTCCATTGTACTGGATAGATTCTCACCGGAGACACTAGGGACAACAACACCCATGATGTTGCGTCGTTCCACCATTACCTCTGGATGATTGGAAATAGCGATTGCAGCACTTTGAACCTCAAGACCACCTTCTATGGCACTTGCCAAATCAATCCCTACTTTCGCCTGACGGAAAGTCTGAACCAATTCCTCACGTGCTGAAATCATTTCAGAAAGTAGGGTTCTGAACTCATGAAAGAGACCATCTCTTTTCATTTTGAGAAGTTTATATCCATTCTGAGTCTGCTTAATTCGTCGTTTCAGGTTGATGAGTTCGCTACGTGTAGGCTTGATATCTAACGCCATAAACAATCACCTTTTCCTTTCGTCTCAATCAATTCATTACTTCTTTTCAGTAGGATGGTATTTAGAAATGAGCTCATCATCTAATCTTTCAAGATACTTGGTATCAATATTAGACAACAATTCCCAACACAAATTCAGAGTGCCTTCGATAGTTCGATCTTCGTCACGCCCCTGTCTAACGAATTTGTCCTCAAAGATATCTGAAAACTTGAGATACTGTAAGTCTCTTTCGTTCAAAGCATCCTCTCCTACAATCGCGACTAGCCCACGAAGTTCTCTTCCTTGAGCGTAGGCCGCATACATCTGATCACTGATTTTCTTGTGGTCATCACGAGTGGTTTCTTCACCAATACAACCACCCATAAGCCTTGATAGAGATGGAAGTACGTTAATCGGAGGATAAATTCCAGCTTGATGTAATTCACGTGAAATCACAATTTGGCCTTCAGTGATATACCCTGAAAGATCAGGTATTGGGTGAGTAATATCATCACCAGGCATAGTCAAGATTGGGAATTGAGTGATGCTACCCTTCTTCCCCTTCACAATTCCTGCACGCTCGTAAAGCATCGCCAAATCAGTATACATGTATCCGGGATAACCTCTACGACCTGGCACTTCTTCACGAGCCGCGCCAATCTGACGAAGAGAATCGCAGTAATTCGTCATATCAGTGTAGATAACCAAAACGTGATAATCGTGTTCAAAAGCGAGATATTCTGCTGCTGTCAAAGCAAGACGTGGAGTAATCAAACGCTCCACCGCGGGATCATCTGCTAGATTTACGAATAAGGCCGCATTCTCTAAAGCACCAGTTCGTTCCAAGTCAGCACGGAAGAAATTGTATTCTTCAGCTGTAATACCCATTGCGCAGAATACCACAATAAATTCTTCATCGCTGTCCTTTAATTTCGCTTGACGTGCAATCTGTAAAGCAATATCATTGTGAGGAAGTCCTGATGCACTGAAGATAGGAAGTTTCTGGCCCCTAACTAGAGTTGTACAACAATCAATTGCACTAACTCCTGTCTGAATAAAATCGTGGGGAGATTGGCGCGAATATGGGTTAATTGCTGCACCTATAATGTCGGCCTTCTCATCTGCAACGATATCAGGCCCACCATCTCTTGGTCTACCTGCTCCATCTAAAATTCGGCCAACTAAGCCCTTACTAACAGGCAATTTGAACACATCTCCTAGGAATTTCACACCTGCTCTTCGATCAATACCCTCTGTACCTTCGAAAACCTGTACGACAACCATGTCATCAGATGTATCGAGTACCTGACCGTTCTTTGTAGAACCATCAGAAAGACGGAGTGTTACAATTTCACCATACGCTACAGGTTCAGTCTTCTCTAGGAACACCAATGGTCCCTTGATGTCGGTAATTGTCTTGTATTCTTTACTTGTCATTTTTCATCCCCCCCTACTGGGCCTCCACAGAGTTGCTAATCTGGTTCACCATTTCTTCTACTAGCCCCTCAATCTTCTCAAGGTAACCTTCTGCGAATCGGGCACGCATCAATTCGATACGGGCAGGCACGTTCACAACATCTTCCAATACTGCTCCTGCAGCCATGGCTTTCTTCGCTTCTTCTTGGAAAGTGAGAATTGCCCGAGCCATAGCATATTGCTGTTCAACTCCACTATATGCGTCAACAGGATCGAATCCATTCTGCTGTAGGAAATACACACGAATCATTCGTGCAACCTCAAGGGTTAGTTGCTGATCCATAGGCAAAGCATCTGACCCAACTAGTTGAACGATTTCTTGTAATTCGGCTTCAACCTTTAGTAGAGCACTAATTTCGGTTCTAACCTCTGGGAAATCACTCGCAATATTATCTCTAAACCACTGATTAAGACTCTGAGGGTACAACGAATACGAATTCAACCAATTGATTGCAGGGAAGTGCCTCTGTCGAGCTAGACCCGCATCAAGACCCCAGAAAACCTTCACAATACGAAGAGTACCT
>DASCRU010000055.1:0-8750 GCA_034400015.1 Candidatus Thalassarchaeaceae archaeon
GGATGGCGTTGGGATCAGACTACACAACAGTGGGTTCCAGATCCATCAACTGCACAGGACCAGTGACCTCTCTTGGAGGGATTAATTTGACGATGCCACGGCCCGGTGTTCAGGAACGAATTCTCCTTCATTTGAGAGATTTCTATGAGTTCTCGGAATCTATCGAGGTCCCATTCTCTATTTCTCAGATGGGAATTGCAAATGCTGTTTCGATTGCTAGAAGCAATGTTCCTCGTGCAATTGGTGGATTGAAGGATGACGGTTTACTCATCGAGAGACAAGCCCATATTGCTGGAGTTTCTCGTAAGAGGAAGGCGTATTTTCTCACAGATATAGGGATGGAGTCTGCGGACCGAGTTTTTGAAGAATATTCTGAATTTGAATTTACAATGATGTCCACTGATGGACGATTATCTATGACACTTGGTACCGCTCAAGATCATCTATCATTTCCAATGCGTGTTGTAGATATTATTCGTTACTTGGATGAATCCGGTGTTTTAGATCTAAGGGTACTAAGTCCAGAGATTATCGAGAGAGATTTATCTAAACACATAGAGAAACAATTAGTTAACTCACTTGCTGATTTACCACGCACACGTAGTTTCTATGGGCGGGAGACTGAACTCGAAAACATGGTTGCTCTCCTTGATTCTAGGTCTACCTCTATTCTTGTCCCGGGTATTGCAGGAATTGGAAAGACATCGATGGCTGGGAGGCTTATCGGTGAATTCACTCATCAGAGAAATTTGCTCTACCACCGATGCCAAGATTGGGATGGTTCTCGGGCTTTCCTTGATGTGATGGGTGAATGGCTTTTGCAGATTGGTTCATCTGATCTTGCTGATTACCTTCATGGCACATCTGTCCCTCAGATTGATGTTAGTTTGGAAATTATTTTGAATAGTTTAGAAACAGTACCTGCATTGATTGTTATTGATGATTTACACAAGGTAAATGATGAAATTCTTATTGGAATCATTCGAGGTTTAACTCAGAGATTAGATGTTTGTGAGAAGGTAGGTTTGGTTCTATTCTCTCGTTCATATCGAATGGTGGTTCCTCAGAAGGATTCAGAGGGGAGAATTACCACTTTGGTAATGCCTCTAGATGGATTAGATCAACAGGCATGTAGGCATTTGCTTAATCAGGTCCCAAATTTAGATCCGACTACATTTCTCCATCTCTACAATTTGTCTCGTGGGCATCCGTTAGTTCTTCAGTTGATTAATCGAGGAGGAGTTGGAGATACATTTCACGAGACACTTGAAACGTTCATCGAAGAGGAAATTTTCAGTAGATTGACTGGAGGTGAAAAGAGGTTGCTAGGTGCATTAGCAGTTTTCCGTGATGCAGTTCCGATGGAAGCAATTTCTAAGGCAGGAGTCGACATTGATTTGGTAGATGGATTAGTGGAGAAGGGATTAGCTCGTCAAATATCCAAAGAGTCCTTCGATGTGCATGATTTAATTCGCGAATTCCTCACATCCTCTATGGATGATGTAATGCGCAAAGAACTCCACGAAAATGCTGCTTCGCATTATCGTGACCATCGAAATTCTAGAATGGATGATTTGGAATTCCTTCATCATTTAGCAGATGCAGGGAATACAGAGGAATTCGCTCAAGTTTTGGGTGATGTGGGTCAGGATTTAGTCGCAGCAGGACATACAAATTTACTCACAGTTTTGGATTCTTTGGATTATTCCGAAATGAAAGACATATCACTTATCTCATTCTTAGAGATTAAAGGAGACCTATTGATCTTACAAAATCGGTGGGCAGAGGCCGAGGAGTGCCACAATGAGGCGTTACCACTTGCAAAAAAACATGGTTTGGCAGAGCAAGGAGCAAGACTACTATCGTCCTTAGCTGATATCGAAGTACATAGGGAAAATTTGGTGCCCGCACTTAAATTACTGGATCAAAGTTTAGCAGTTTTTATTGAAACCGGAGATGCATTCAGTGCCGCACGCACATATCTGAATATAGGTAGTATTCATAGGAGATTGAGGAAACCAAAACGAGCACTTGAAGCATATGATGAGGTTGAAAAAATCCTTGAAGGAGATGAGGGTGTTCATCTGATACTTTCTAGAATTCGACTTGCTTCAGTATTGTTGGATATGAATAAGATAGACTCTGCTAGGAAACATGCGATGACTGCCCACGATCAGACATTGAATGTTGATCTCCATCTACATGCCAGAGCACGGACAGTATTGGGTCGATTATATTCTAAAACTGGTGATTTACCTCTTGCAGTTCACCATTACAGTGAGGCATTAACTGCGATGGCTCAGGAGCCTGATCATCGTGCTTCTGTCGAGATCAAGATGTTATTGGGTGAAGTAATGATGGACACAGGTCGTCCAGAAGATGCGATGGAATACTATCTTGATGCCCTTGCAGTAGCTGAAGCAAATGATCACAGAATGCTTTTGGGGGAAATTCTTGCTAGACTAGGTAGTTCAGATCCAAACCGCTCCAGTCGTATGACTCATCTTCAGAGGGCTTTGACTGTTTTCCGGGAACTAGGTGCCAATGACAGAATGATGGATGTACAAGCTTCTGTTCATCGGGCTTTGCTAGGTTAGAATCCCGGCTGCTGTGTTGTAATAGAAATCGCACCCTTGTGTAGGGATATCCATAGTAATTCTACTCCTGCTAAATCCACTTCTGATGAGTGCGTGGCGCTTGATGCAGCAGAAATTTCTTGACTAAATTCCCGCGATTCTGATGCATCAGTGATTGTAATTTTCTCTTCATCAAGTAAGAGAACTAGCCCCAGTCCAGTATCTGCAGATAGGCGAAGTTCAACAGGTTCTGCGTAAGATGCATTTGAATCGAGCCTCATTGCAGCATCAGCTCTTTCAACAGATTCAGCAATTTCTCGGAGGTTTTCTTGGATAGCTTCGTTTGTCCAACGTTCTTCGGTTGCTTGTTGAATGTCAAATGTCCAAATTGAGAATGTTGTAAGGAACATTAGTCCAAGGAAGAAGGTTAGAACATAACCTATTTCAGTTGACGCCGCTGAATCATCTATGCGATTTCTCATTGTTATGCCACCTCTGTACCATACTCGATGATTGCGATTTGAAGATTAAATGAAATCTCATCACCTCCTGCGTGATAGATGCTTTCTGAGGAAGAGGGTGTAGGTTGGACCCAGCCAACATAATCTTTCAACAGGTCCAATCTCCCTGGATAGATTAGCCAATCAACTGATCGGTCTAAATCAATTGCATCTTGAGATGCAACCACTTCTCCATATGGTCCGTCCCATCCTCGTCGCACTTCATGCGCTGAAATCGAGGTCATTTGGAATCTCGAGTCGAGTTTTAGTGTGACCTCATGATCTGAATTCCCCGTCACACTATCAAGTTCAGGAATTGTTACTGGGATCGTAACAGCAACCCTCGGTCCAGGCCCTTCTCTGCTGGGGGGGGTGATTATGGCTTGAGGTTCAAATTCAGGATGATTTGTCCCTACAAATCCGCCCCTCCATCCAAGTTCCAATCCAGATACGCTGGAACTGAAACTGTAATCCATTCTGGGTAGTGGGATTGACCAACCTACTGCAACTGCAGAGTTTGGCCCTTCATCGGTAGGTCCTCGTAATTCTACTCGTAGTCCTGCGGGATGGTCTCCACTCTTCCATGAGTCTATTACTCCCCCGTCAGCCATGTATGATACATCTTGCCATGGTAGATCATTTTGGACCCATCCAGTGATTCTTTCTGAGAAATTAATACAACGCTCATCACCACGTTCTCGAATTTCAGTCATCCCAGAAGAACCGTGAGAAATGTAGGTTCGTATTGGAGTTGCACCTTCTCCGATTTGTCTTTCAGAATCGATTACTACTCTTCCCCCATCGTTTGCATTCCATTGTATGGATGAAAAGTGGTTTGATTCGTTTAGAATGTATGTTGAAAGTTCTGTATGTTGGATGTTATCGACATATGATACAATTGAGTCTATTCCTAATCGGTGGAAAGCTAGAGTTGATTGTTCCGTAGAACCACTGATGATATTAGCCCAACTAGTCCCGCTTGTTCTCCCTGTAGAAATAGGGTGAAGCACATCGATTCCGTCTACAATGGTGGCAGAACTTCCACCTTGTGTAAGGTGAATTTCGACTTGAGAACTTGATGAAAGCCATCCTCCATTTCCATTTAATGATAGGCGGATACTATCTCGTGCACCTACACTATGATAGAAACCATTGAGAAGTACTGGGGTGGTTTCTGATCCGGGATTATGGATTAGGATATCTTCCTCTACAGATGGAAGTAGGAATTCGGTTCCTAATGTGCTCCCAGTCCAATCCAATATTGAAGTCGTGCCCATTGATTGCGCCCCTCCCCTCATTATAATCAATCTAGCATCTGCAGTAGAGGTTATCGAAACAACTTCTGGTTCAATCCCTGATGATTGCATGATTGTTGTTGCGACTTTCCCGGAATTTCCAGAAGGTGCTGCTGTGTTAATGACGGATGCAGTGGAATCAATAATGCCTGAAGCGTTGGTTATAGTTGCGATAAAAGGGTCTTCACCGTAAAGAATGAACTTCATTTCACCTGCTGGAACGGGAATGGTCCATGACCTCCCTGTTCCGTAGGGTGATGGAGAGTCCGGCGAATACGTCGTAATCCCCCTAATTCCTTGTACAAACAATGCCCGCATTGTATTGGAAGAGTCTGTAATTGCAGGCATTACATTTGAGGAAGGCGCAGACATTATTTCTCCGGTTTTAAGACGATATGTTTCGCCATTAATCTCTACATTGGTTGCTGAGAGGGGCTGTTGAAGATTAGACATTGGTGTTAGGAGCAATGTACCATTTAACGCAGGTGATTCGTGTACATTGATTGCCTCTGAATGGGCTCTGAGATCTGTGAGGCAAAGTGAGGAAACTTCACCGTTAGGATATCGATGCTGAAAACCTCCATCAAGATCATTTAGACCGTTCAAACGTAATGATTGCTCTTCTTTCAGACTAGCAGTGTACCATGTTCCTTCGTTACGAATACTCCACCCTATATCTCCAGTATGTGGTTTAATAGTCATTTGAGCGACATCTCCAGGTAGTCCAGTTTCAGAGAGTCGTACTGTTTCTTGGGCAAGGTCTGAAAATTGGCCTTCCATAGATTCACGATCAACTGCACCTTGCAGTTCTGCCATAGTTGGAACAATCATTGCCATCATTCCTGAAATAATGCTTAGGACGATTGCGAATAGCAATACAGTGGCAACAGCAGCTGAGACCGCTTCTTCTTGAGATTGCATTTCCTTTCTCAAGGCACCACCTCTACTTTCTGAAGAAGTACTTCTAGGTTGAAGTTTGAAGGATTAGAGTGAAACGTCATCCCTTCTGCACCACTCAATGGACCTTTAGGCCCGAATCCAGTATATCCTTCAAGATCACCAGTAGCAATTCTGATTTCATGCTCGGAGGTCCAGTGGTCAATATACCTGGGCTCAACGGTAGATTCTCCCCCGATATCCATTCCGAGTACTAGGTTTCGTGCATTTTCAACATCAAATAGCATTTCAGAACCACGACTCGTCAAATCGAGATTTTGATTGAGATTTGTTGCTGCATTATCTACATCAATATCCAATAGTACAAATCGAACTACGTGTCCTCCATCAATGGTTTTCTGATGACTCAGCCTAGGAAATGACTCGATTGCTAGATTTTTACCAGGTAACTTTTCGATTATTGCTCCATTGGATAAGTCAATCTCAAATGTTCCTTCAGCTAAGGGGGAACTGAGGCGTAATCCGTCGATATTTATTTCCATCCATCGATGAATGGCGGTACCATTTCGATCTAGAATATCTACTCTTAATGTGGACCAATACGGGAGTGAATCATCGATTAGGGTTTTCCATTCAGTTATCGGCCAAATAGTGGTCCAAACCTCCGACATCCAGAATCCTGCTTGCTCCCCATCTGTCCAGATCTGAATACCGTCAGCCGTTCGATTGTCGCTACTAACTACGATTCCTGACCCGTTTCGAAACACTTCCACTCGATCATTGCCGAAAATATCTGCTCCAATGGTCCATGATTCAATATTGAATAGAACATCAATACTACCTCCCGGAATGCCAGTTTGGTGAACCAATCCTGTGCCGTTTGGCATTCCTGCAACGACAAGGATTCTGTCGTTCATTTGTTCTGCTGTTACACCACCTGCAGCCCATGCTCTATTGTCGTTCAAATCGATTACAAAGGGTTGTAGGAATACAACAACTGCACTCATTATGGCTACGACCATCGCTAACAGCATGGTTACACCTAGGATTTCACTGACTCCGGAATCGTGGCCGAACTGGCGGTCCCGTCTCATGTCCACGCTCCGAGACTCCTAAGGACATACATAGCAATTCGCAGTAAGTGCCATTGTTTGGGGAGTTTCAGGACCAACGAAGAGGTTCTGCGGCTCGTTCACCCAACCATTGTGCAAATTCTGGCCCCTCTTGGCGTGAAATATGGATCACTCCATCGAATTTTTCTCCGATTTCACACAGTACTTCGCTTTCAGCTAGGTGTGGGGCATTATTGTCTGAAGAAAGATGGCATAAAACAATCGAATCTAGCCTTTCGTGGACAAGTCGCCCAAGCAATGAAGCTGTTTGTTTGTTCGATAAATGTCCTCCTCTCCCATGAATCCGATCTTTGAGGGGCTGAGGATATCGAGGGTTTCCAAATAGCCGTTTAGTGTCGTAGTTTGCTTCAATAGAGAGGTGATTGCATCCTGAAAGATGCTTGATTAATTCCTCTGTAGGTTCTCCTAAGTCCGTCACAAATCCGGCTCTCCCTTCAGCAGTCGATAACACGAATGCAACATTATCGGCATTATCATGGGGGACTGGAATAGGTAAGATAGACAGGTCTGGGCCTACATCTCTACGTTCCAAATTCTCAAAGATTCTGCATTCATTTACAGGGTCTAGTGAGAGCCGTTCACATGTTTCTATGTTAGCGTGAACTTCTACTCCCCAGCGTTTTGATGCCGCCTTTGCACTTCTGCCATGATCTCCATGGTGGTGGGTTATTAGAATCGCATCCAAGTTCTCAGGGTGCATGTTAACCAAACTCATTCTACGTTCTAGTTGCCTCATAGAAAATCCGCAATCAATCAGAATAGATGTTTCATCAGTTCGAATCAATGTTGAGTTGCCGCGACTTCCTGAACCCAAGTGGACAATTTCCATCTGAACCAACCCTTCTTCCTGTTAATCGGCAGGACTTGAACGACTCGGTGTCTGTACGATTTTTGAATAGTTTCTCAAACTATTCGGTTTTCACCGAGCAGAGTTCTGTACGAACATCGCTCCATCAGCATGATAAGGCACTGAATAGGGTAAATGAATCGTTAAACCACCGGAGGTCATGAAATGCGTCGCAGGCAGACGGCTCTTCTTCTAGTGTTCTTGCTGGTTAGTGGCCTTTCTTTTGCCTCTCAGACTCGCCCCTCGGCACAAGTTGGAAGTGTAAATCCAGATGATACTACTGGGCAGGGCCCTCCAATCACTGATCAAGACAAGGATGGGATTCCTGATTTGCATGAAGAGTTGTTTTCACCTGTTCGAAATATTTCGTATATGGGGGGAATCCGCCAAATTCAAGGTTTAGATTCAACTAACGGTTCGGACAATGTTTCAGATTTTGATAGAGATGGTTTGGATGCTTTGATGGAATACTGTTGGCCGTACTCAATGGACACTTGTTTCGACGAAAGAAAGACATTGACGGGCAGGCCCCCTGATTTAACTGAGTCCGGCTTACGTGAATTCCTTGATCCTCGAGTTGCCGATACTGATGGCGATGGATTGCCTGACGGGTTTGAGGTTTTCATGTGTATGAATGAGGGAGTTGGTTTCGTCAATGAGTCCTTTGCATGGACCTGTTCGGCCTTTGACCCATTAGATCCCTCTGACGGGTTTTTAGATTCAGATCGTTGTGCTGACTACTCCCTCGGTTGTGGCGATGGTTTTGATGTGAATAGTGACGGTGTAATCGAATCTCAGGAAGCATATACAAATGCGGAGGAATATTCCTACGGTTCTCCAACTGGATGGGTAACAGAGATTGATGGTTTGCGATGTTTTGGAACCATGGGGAGTCTTGTAGATTCAGCATGTTCGGATCTTGATAGAGGGATTAAGAATTTGAATAGTGGATGGCTCGGGACTGATCCTCTCCGAAATGATTCTGATGATCATTATTATTCTGGTGGCCAATTATTGACTCAGAATCGACGTGGTGATGGTATTGTAGACGGGTGGGAAGTCTACTTTAATCTTCAACCACTCAACAGTAGTGATGGAATTGTAGATACTGATTCTGATGGTTGGGATTCTAATCGTGATGGGCAGATTACTCCTGATACTTCTCTGGGAACAGTCGAGATTGGAGAAGCATTCAGCAATCTTCAGGAATATCAGGTTCACAATGATGGAGGATATAGTGTCAGATCAGGCTTGAAATCAGTAGAGCATAGGGTAATGGATCAGGTCGTTAGGATTTACGACCAAGGTTCTTCACCGTCATTATTACATCATGATGTAGTTGAAATCGTCCCAATCCCTGAACGGAATCAATTGATTCTTGGGACCAGATATGGCGTTTCTATAATGTCTGTTGCCGGACAGTCAGTGGATCACTTTGAGTTGCCTTCAGGTGCTCAAATGACCGACATGTTACATTGGGACCATCCTGAAGATGAACATTT
>DASCRU010000056.1:0-11344 GCA_034400015.1 Candidatus Thalassarchaeaceae archaeon
TTCTACAAGTTTAGAAAGAGTAACTTCTTTGACATCCTATGAAAGACTGAATTTCGGTGCAGATGAAGAAGAATAAGCAACCGTCACGCTTTAACCAAATGTGCGGTTCCGAAACTCTGCTCAAGGGCGTGTAGCTTAGTTTGGCTGGAGCACCCGGCTGATAACCGGGAGGTCACAGGTTCAAATCCTGTCATGCCCACTCTTATTTCAAGCGCAATGGCCATGAAGGGCAAACCTTTCGCATAGAGTAAATGGTTGGTATAGTCGCATCTGGAAGTGGAGATACTGCATTAGCAGAAGCCCTTGCCAATGAACTAGGTTGGGAACACTTTCAACTCGAAGCAAGACGATTCCCAGATACAGAAGGTTATGTTCGAGTTCCCGATCATTGCATCGAACCAGTTCGTTCTGGCCCAGTAGCATTGGTTTCAGCTACTTTTCCCGATTCAGCAATTCTTGAAACACTGTTTCTACTACATGCATTAGATGATGTTCGTAAAGGAAATATGTCTAGTCTAAAAAATGGTGAACAATCACTACCAGATGTTGGCCCAGGATTGTTTCTAATAATTCCTTACTTTGGTTATTCAAGACAAGATAAACGATTCATGGTGGGGGAAGCAGTGTCGGCGAGGTTTCTAGCTTCCACCTTTGCAAATCATTGTGATGGAATCGTAATTCTAGATATTCATGCTCCTGCCGCAGTTGAGGATTTGGCTACTCCTGTAGAATTAGTTAGTTCTATGACGGAAATCGCATTGCATTTGGAAACAAAGGTGCACCCTGATTTTATCCTCAGCCCAGATAAGGGCGCTGTAGAAAGAGCCAGTGAAGTCGCACAAGCGATTGGAGTTCCATTTTCATATCTAGAAAAGAAAAGAATTGATGCCCACACTATCGAACATTCTCCAAAAGATCTCGACGTAGATGGTAGGATTGTTGCAATTGTTGATGACATGATTAGTACAGGCGGCACAATTTGTAGAGCTTCAGAGGCACTATTGAATCAAGGAGCGAAAGAAGTTCATGCTGCATGTACACATGGACTCTTTACTGGTGGAGCAATTCATCGCCTATCGAATCACGTTAGTGGAGTTCATTCCACAGATTCCCTTCCCAATCCGAGAGCTAATGTTTCTGCTGCCCCTGCGTTGGCACGTGGAGTAAATGCATTATTAGAACAGATATGAGGCATTTTCAACACTCTCAGAACTTCGTTCCCTCCAATGCGTTTATATCAAATCCTTACGCCGCTGCGGATGGCAACATGAGGAGATACCAATGAGTGTGCACATCGCGTTTGAAACCCCACAAGACATTAAAGACAGTGTTTTCGAGCTTGTAAAGCTCGTAGGAAAAGAAGGAAATGGAACCGTCAAGAAAGGTGCTAATGAAGTCACCAAATGTGCGGAACGTCAGACTGCTATGATGGTAGTGATGGCAGAAGATGTCAATCCTCCCGAACTCTTAGCACACATTCCTATGATTTGCAAAGAGAAAAATATTCCATTCATCTATGTTGATAGTCAAGAATATTTGGCAGAATATGCAGGTATGGCTCGCGGTACAAAGACTGCGGCAATTGCAATTATCGATGTTGGTCGAGAAGCAAACGATCGATTTGAGGCAGTAAAAGAACAAGCCGTAGGACTAAGTCAGTGAAGGGGGCAGTACTATGGCAGTTGAAGCATGGCCTGCTGAAGTCGTTGAGATAGTTGGGCGAACTGGAATGCGTGGGGAAGCCACACAGGTCAAGGTTCGTGTTAACGATGCACCTAATCCTCGAGATGTGGGGCGTATCATTACCCGTAATGTACTGGGACCTATTCGAGTTGGAGATATTCTGATGCTTCGAGATACTGGTCGAGAAGCTAAGAGACTGAATGCACGTTGAGGTGAGGAAAATGCCTGAAGAACGAATTTGTAGTTTCTCTGGAGAGAAGATTGAGCCTGGAACGGGAATGATGTTTGTAAAACGAGATGGATCTGTCCTTTGGTTCAAAGACAGCAAGTCAAGGAAAAATCATCTCAAAACAAGAAGGAATCCACGACGCGTAAAATGGACTAGGTTTTTCGTTAAGGGCGGAATCAAGTAATCACTACCCTCGATGTCTGAGGTTCGGTTGAAATACACCTAGTTGGTCCCCGAGGTATGAGTGATATGCAAACTACGTTCGTAATGGTGAAGCCGGACGGTGTTCAACGCGGCCTAGTTGGAGAGATAATCAATAGATTTGAGAGAAAGGGACTACGGCTTGTAGGCTTACGAAGTATGGTCCCGTCAAACGAAATTGCAGAAGAACATTATGCAGTTCACAAGGAACGTCCATTCTATTCAGGGCTGATTGAATTCATTACTTCTGGACCAATAGTGGCTATGGCTTGGTCCGGAATAGATGCTATTTCTGTGGCTCGACTGATTATTGGAGCCACAAACGGCAGAGATGCAGCTCCTGGGACAATCAGAGGAGACTTTGGAATGGATATCGGATACAACCTAATTCATGGAAGTGATGGAGAAGATACTGCTTCTTCAGAACTTGCTCTCTGGTTCCCCGAAGGCACAATGGAATGGAATCGAGATATTGAGAGCTGGATTTACGAGTAAACAGCGGATGTGATGGTTTGGATGGAAGGCGGCAGCCTATCGTAGCGGTTCTAGGCCATGTTGATCATGGAAAGACCTCACTATTAGATCACATCAGGAACCTAGGGGCTAGAACTCAAGGTTCGGTAATGGCTAGAGAAGCTGGAGGGATTACTCAACACATTGGAGCAACTGAAGTTCCTGCAGATATTCTCAACACCTATTGT
Source organism: Candidatus Thalassarchaeaceae archaeon (assembly GCA_034400015.1). Classification (GTDB taxonomy): domain Archaea; phylum Thermoplasmatota; class Poseidoniia; order Poseidoniales; family Thalassarchaeaceae; genus MGIIb-N2. The sequence continues at coordinate 2,815 of DASCRU010000056.1, forward strand.
GGTCCATTATTAGCAGGCAAAGAATTTCTATCTCCAGGATTACTCTTCATTGATACTCCTGGCCATCATTCATTCACAAGCCTAAGAAGTCGAGGAGGAGCACTTGCCGATATTGCAATCTTGGCAATAGATGTCATGGATGGATGTAAACCACAGACCCTTGAATCAATTAGAATTCTACGAGAAGCAAAAACCCCTTTTGTAATTGCACTGAATAAAGTCGATAGGTTGTATGGATGGAATTGTGAATATGGGCGATCAATGGCAGTTTCATTGAAACAACAATCGAAGGATGCTGTGGGTTATCTTGAAGAAAAACATTGGAAAATTGTGGGGGAATTAGGAGAATCTGGTTTCAATGCAGAACGATATGATCGAATCAATGACTTCACTAATACAATTGCAATGGTCCCTTGTTCAGCTAAAGAAGGTGAAGGAATTCAAGATCTTCTCGCAGTAGTAATTGGCCTTGCAGAAAGATATCTAGAAACACAATTGACAGATGTTGAAGGAATGGGAACGGCGACTGTCCTCGAAGTAAAAGAAGAACGTGGTCTTGGAAAGACATTGGACATAATCCTATCACGTGGGTCAATTGGCAAAGGTGACAACATCATTGTAGCTAGTGAAAGTGGACCTAAGAAATCAAAGGTACGTGGAATGTTTTCCCCAAGAGGCATGAATGAAATGAGAGATGCTGGAGATCGTTGGGACCCTGTAGATCGAGTTCAAGCTGCTGCAGGAGTAAAAATTAGTGCAGTAGACTTGGATGATGTTCTAGCAGGAACAACTCTGCATGTTGTAAATACAGATGAAGAAGAAGAAATCGCATGGATGAAAGCGAAAGAAGAATCGACATTGACGTTGGAATTACATGATTCTGGTGTTTGTATCAAATCAGATACCTTAGGTGGATTGGAAGCACTTGCTTTTGAATTAGGTGAAAGAGAAATTCCTATTCGGGCAGCAAGTGTAGGTAAAATTACTCGTAAAGATATTCGAATTACAGAGGTTGGAAAAGAGCCTGAAGAACGAGTAATTCTAGCATTTAATACTAAGCCACTTCCTGAAGCAGCAGCAGAATTTGAAAGTACAGGATGTGACGTTCATCTGATTACAGGGGATATCATTTACCATATCCTTGATGAACATGAAATTTGGTTGAAAGAGACCCTAGAGAGTAAAGAGAAGGCCGACAGAGAAATGGTGGTGTATCCTGGACGATTACTGTTTCTTCCAGATCACACCTTCAGAGCATCAAAGCCTGCAGTGATTGGTGTTCGAGTATTGGGGGGGCGTATTCATGTCGGCCAGAGATTGATGAAGGACGGGATACAATTAGGTCAAGTTAAATCCATTCGATTAGGACAAGATAGTCAAAAAGAAGCAAAACAAGGGGATGAAGTTGCAATTGGAATTAGTGGAGCAGTTAAAAAACCGGGAGAGGAGACTTCTGAAGCCACACATGTGACTGTTGGAAGACAAATCAACGAAGGGGATGTACTCTTAGTTGATGTTCCTGAATCCCATGTACGTATTCTAAGAAAACGTAGTCTTACAGAGGTTGAAAAAGAGATTCTTGATGAAATAGTTGCAATGCACCGAAAGAACTCAAATTCACCCCGTTGGGGGCTTTAATCACCTGATACAAGACGAATCGACAACCACCAACCTTGAAGTAGTTCAAGAAAGAGTCGTTCTTTGTTAAAGGGGTGCTAAGATGGTCTCAGAGTATTCTGGAGGAAGCGGGGGACGCGGACGAGAAGTTGTCCGTGTAGTTAGTGACATTACGAATGCACTGATGAATGAGGTCTCCAAAGTTATCATTGGAAAACAAGAAAACTTGAGGCGTGTATCCATTGGAATTCTATCGAATGGAAACATGCTTCTCGAAGATTTTCCCGGGCTCGGTAAAACATTGTTGGCGAATACATTTGCTCGTTCTTTAGGATGTAAATTCAAGCGTGTTCAATTCACTCCTGATTTACTTCCATCGGATATTATGGGGACATACATGTATGATCAGAAAGAAGGGGAGTTCAAACTACGTCCTGGACCTCTATTCGCCAACTTACTACTGGCAGATGAGATTAACCGTGCGCCACCTAAGACCCAAGCTGCATTACTTGAAGCAATGGAAGAAAAACAAGTTACTATTGAAGGAATTACCCATAAATTGCCTGCTCCTTTCGTAACATTGGCTACTCAGAATCCAATCGAACAAGAAGGAACTTATCCACTTCCAGAGGCACAAATGGACCGATTCCTCATGAAGATGAGCATGGGGTACCCCAACCGTCAGGAAGAGAAGGCCATCCTAGCCAGAAGAAAGATGCGTGGAAAAGATGACCACGATGTAGAGCAGATTACATCTCCAAAAAAGGTTGTAGCAATGCAGAAAGCTCTCGAAGAAGTTCACATTGACCCTGCAATCCTATCTTATATCGTTGAAGTTGTACAAAGATCTCGAGAAGATCATCGAGTAATTACTGGTGCATCTCCTCGTGCTAGCCAATCATTGTTCAAGACTGGTAGAGCAGCAGCAGCAATCGATGGGCGAGACTATGTAATCCCCGACGATATCAAAGGTGTCGCCTTACAAGTAGCGAGTCACCGTATTGTACTGAAGCCAGAAGCCAAGATTCGAGGAATTACTGGAATGCACATTATGCGCAAGATATTGAATGAAGTCCCAGTACCTGTCATTCAATAATTTCGCGTCTTATTCTTCTTCAATCTGCGAACGCTGATGTAGGACGGATACAGGGGTTGTGATGAAGACATGGACCCGTACAAGACAATCATCGCATGCACAAACCAGAAAGGTGGGTGTGCAAAGACTACTACGGCTGTGAATCTAGCTACTTCCCTTGCAGAAGGAAATGCTAAACTTGGCATACCCCCATCTAAAGTTCTGCTAATAGATTTAGATCCACAAGGAAATGCATCAACAAGTTTCGGAGTAGACAAACGGCTCGATGTGCCAACCGTTTACGAATTACTAATGCAACCTACAGGCGAGGATCTAAATGTACATGATTTTCTAATCGGACCTGAAATTTTGACCGATGAGATGCAAAGATCATTCAAGAACATGAATCAAGACCTGCGTGTACCTAAACGGCTGAAAGTGGAAAATCTATACCTCTTACCATCCAATATCCGACTCTCAGGTGCAGAAATTGAATTGGCGACAAAACTTGGACGAGAAACAAGACTTCGTGAAGCTCTAGCACCTGTAATGGACGACTTCGACCACATCATCATCGACACGCCGCCCTCACTGGGTTTGTTAACGATAAATGCTCTCGCAGCAGCAAATTGGATATTGGTCCCTGTTCAAGCGGAATACTACGCACTAGAAGGAATGAGTCAACTCATGAATTCAATCAGACTAATTCAGAGACGTGTGAATAATCATCTGAAATTATTTGGGATAGCAGTCACAATGTACACTCCACGTTCAAAACTTTCACAGTTTGTTGAATCAGAAGTGAGAAAACACTTCGGAGAAGACGTCTTTCAAACAGTTATTCCTCGTTTAATGGCCATTGCTGAAGCACCAAAGGATGGTGCCCCAGTTGTACTACTCAAGAATCCTACAAAGGGAAACAAAGGAAGTAAACAATATTGGGCATTAGCAAAAGAATCGCATCTTAGGATAATGAAGCGAAGAGCTGAATTTGGGATAAATCCCGAATCAGTGCTTCGAAGAGAATCCATTGAACAGGGTGACCCTGAACATATGTGAGAAATTCGGTAATCTATCAAAACTCTAGGAATCCTTTCCATTGCCCCTATTTTACCGTCATGCCTATGTTCGTGAAGGAAAGAGTGGAGATAATGGGTTCACCAGATATGACTTCTGTCTCAGTCTCATTTGAAGTACGTAGGCGACTAAATTCCTTGAGAGCAATGGAAAGAGTGAAGAGTATTGATGATCTATTGAAATCTGTTCTGAAAGAATATCGTCTAAACCGATTAAAAGTTGAACATGATGCACTAAGAATTAGAATTTCTAATTTGAATGAGGAAGATATCGATGCCACAATCTCTGCTTTGGGACTATTGAGGGATTGAGATGCGCGGACAACCACGAGTAATTCAGGTAGATGGTACAACTATCCTTCGTGGTCTGATGTTTTCCGAAAGTGAAGAAGAAACTCTTCTCCATTTAGCAGCGTGTGAAAAAATTGAGTTGAATTCTACAACGCAAGATTGGAATTTGATTCTTAGAGGATTAATGGAACTAAGTAGAAGAGCAGGTTCTCAACCGATGAATGGAGAGGAGTTGAAACAACTGAGGATTTCTCTTCCAGTGAATTTTACATGATTACTGTTTTTCTTCATCAATATTTTGTGGCAATTCAGTTGGTGGTGCATCATCCTCTTTTTGCCAGTAGTACCCCTCTCCGTCGAAATTCTGAAACATCACTCCAATCTCTTCCTTTGAAAGAAGGTTCTCTGAGGTCTCTTTATCGCGGCTCATTAATTGGACTCCAAGCCATATGAACAAAATTACAAGAATCGCTAGGAATATGGGTCCTGTGTTGAGAGTTGGAGGGGGTGGAGAGCCTACTTCATCACCATCTGTATTCTGTAAATCAATATCATCCAGATCTGAAACTACATCATTATCTGAATCTCGTTGACTATCACTACAACCATCTGAATACACTGCTTCACCAACTATAGTATCTGGACAAAAATCTGAATTATCCATTATTCCATCAGTATCAGTATCAGTTGTACTACCAACATCTCGCTGTTCTTGGCTACATCCATCTATGTAGATTTCAACATCAAGAGGAGTACCTTGGCACTGATCTTCATCATCATAGATACCATCACCGTCTGTATCTACAATGAGTGAGAGAAGATCATTCATGGCAATGGAAATACGATAATCCCATCTAGCGGCATGTTCTCGTAAACCCGCCTCATTGAAATGAATTGTATCATACCGCCATTCAGTTCCGTTCAAATCATCAGTATGTGGGCCTGCAAATGTAAGTGGATCCGTTTCAATTACTGAATTTTGTCCACCAACTACCCATCCCATTTTTACTGGGTCTCCATTGGGCACAAATCCAACTCGTGCCACAACCCAGGCAATATCATATCCTGCATACATACGAGTTCCAAGAACAACTTCTCCCAACATCTCTGCATATTCTTCTGAAGTCGTCCCTCCTGCGTTGCTTTCTCCTTGATGCCAAAGTATAGCACGAGCTCCGCTCGGCTGAACTGCATCAAGTGCCTCAGAAATTCTGGGAAAGAGATCATTTTGATCAGGTACCCAACGATCAACTTTAGTCCCCCCATAACCAACAGATAAGAAGCCGATTGGTACATCATATCGATTTGCAAGTAAATCCCCTAATACTGGCCAGGGTGAGCCTCCATTACCTGTTGCAGCAGGTTGTGGATCTGAACCAAAACGCCAACCACCAGAAGACCAAGTACTAACTCGAAAATCTGTTGGAGATAATGGAAAATCGCCATGATTCGCTGAATTAGATTGCCCTGCTACAATGAAAACTTCACCAACCCCTACAGGTTCAACTGTGGTTAAATCAATTTGTTGACTACCATTCATGAATCTAAATTCTAATCTATGCCAACCTGTTGGAACATCCAAAGTCCCATAAAAATTTGAACCAATTGGGACTGTCACATTAATCCAAGCAGATGGAGTCCCATTTTCGAGGGGGGTGTATCTTCCTTGTACCAAATCAACAATGTATTCAGTCGAACCTTGAACCGGAAAAGTACCACTGTTGTATTCATTTCTCTGAACGATTTGATGAGAATCAGGAGATTCTAGATTAATCATTAATCCCGTTGGTGTCGGCCCTGAACGAACCATAATTGTCAAAGTTTTAATTTCATAATCTCCACTATTTTGTGAAAATGTCCAATCAGAATTACCTTCGGAATCGGGATTGTTGCCAATTCCGAGGTCATCACCATTCCCTCCACTAGAATAGCCCCACGCACTGTAGGAAAAAAGAGTCTCTTCAGAGCCATAATCATGAATTTGCATACTACCATATCCTGCAGAATTATCACTAGATTGAATGTCTCCAAAATCATAGGTTGAGCCGTCTGCATTGGGAACGCCATTTCCATTACCAGTAGCATAATTTGTCCCCCAAAATTCGATCGCTCCAGTTTCAATTGTACCTAATCCTGAGAGACTAGGATGATTGGATTCTACCTGTACATCCGTTATCAATTCCTTGAATTCAACCCCTGAATCAAATGTCGGAATTCCGAGATGAGTGGCATGAACAGAAATACTTGGGAATGAAACGAAAACCCAGATTCTATTCTCATTTGGTTTCTTTAATTCAAGATGGTAAGCTACTCTATCGAATGTAAAATCTATATCTGCTGCAACGTCTATTGAATATGGAATATTATTATTGTTAAATTGACCATCATCTGGTATATTCAACTGATAGATAGTGGTATAATTTGACGATTCGGGCACGTCATTTCCAACTGTTTCTCGTATAGTCAAATCATGAAGGGAGTGTTGGGAACTCTGTATACTAAAAAATGGAACAGAAAGCAAGACTAAAGCCAACAATAGTGAGACTCTGCGCGCTCGCATGAAAATGGGATGAGGGGCTTCACTTTAACCGATGTTGACTTATTGGTCACCATTCTTCTCTAACCATTCATGTCCATACCATCGCCATTGATCCATGGTCCATCCATCTGGAAGGCCCCCGTCTGGTACTGGGGGAGCCTCATCAGATGTACTTGCAGATTCATCATCCTGAGGTTCATCTGGAGAATCAGCGTCCGTGGATTGGTAAACTTGCCACCCTTCCTGAGCAGACTCCCAATCCCCTGTTCCATCATCTATATCGGAGGAGTTATCTGTTGATTCAACACTAGGAGACTCATCAACTGGCCCCCTTTGTTTTCCTTGATTTGATTCAACCTCTTCCTTTGGCTCTTCATCAGTATTAGTTTCACTCAAATCCAGTAAAGATGCTACATCATCATCCCAATTTTCATCCTCGATAATACCTCCAATCTGTTCTACAGAACCAGTCTCAATCTCCTTAGTTGCACCGCGTCGGGTATACTTCTCTTCATCAGTTTCTGACTTGGAGCCTATCCTGCGGCCTACAATAGAAAGAAGACCAATTGCAATCAACATTGTCGCGGCTATGGCTGCTCCTATTGGGGCGAAAGATAGTAACTGGCCGGCAAGATCTGTTTCCTGTTCTTGTGTTTCTTCGACAATCTGACTTTCTTGTCCATTATCTAAGGCTAGACAGGCCGAATCATTCTGATTTCTTTCACAATAATCTTCGACCGTTTGAACATTGAAATCACGATCATCATAATCAGATTTGGAACCCAAACAATCTCTATCTTCATCTAACCATTCAGTCGAATTTCCTACTAAAGATCCTGGACAATTATCTGAATCCCAATATGCTTCTGACTCATCAGCATATCCATCTCCATCAGAATCTGGACACCCATAAGTTGAGACTGTCTCAACCTTATCATCTACAGGATTGTAAAGTAAATAACGAGTGCTTGTCCCAGCTTCATTTGCACATCCATCACCCCTATCACCTTGCTGAGAATCTCCATATCCATCTCCATCACTATCCATCCATTGAGTTGATTCTAAAGGAAATGAATCACCCTCATCAGACCAACCATCACCATCTAAATCAGGGCATCCAAGTCTGTCTTCATTTGAAGAACCACTAACATCCGGACAAGCATCTGGGTTAGTTCCCTCTAAATTATCTCCATACCCATCCCCATCTGTATCTGCCCATTGCGTAGCATCATTTGGGAAACTATCTCCATCTTGTCCATATGATGAATCTCCATAGCCATCAGAATCAGAATCCAAATGTTGATCAGAATTAGATGGGAAAAGGTCTGGGTTTGTTCCATCGGGATTATCGCCAAAACCATCCATATCGGCATCCTCCCACTGAGTACCATCATCTGGGAAACTATCAGATTGATTTCCTGTTGGTGAATCCCCATACCCATCACCATCTCGATCTGATGTCTGAGATGGGTCCTGAGGGAATGCATCAAGAGAATCAACAATATTATCTCCATCAGTATCGATATCAAAGAGCAATACATCAGTAGAACTGGCAAACGACATTAGGACAAGTAACGAAGTTTCATCTCCACTCAAAATTCCTACTACCTCTCCATTTCCATTTGTGAGAGCCTGAATTTGATCTCCATTTGTTTGATTCATAATGTGAAAAAGCCCATTTGAACCTGCTAATGAAATCCTATTCAACCCACTATCATAAATTCCAATTAATTCAGTGGGAGGACTAGGTGTAGATGAATGGATTAGAGACCAGTTGACTGATTCAAAGACCAAATACTGTCCATCTTTAGTTACCGCATGCAATTCTCCACCACTATCGCCCATCATAGAAGTAACCTCAGCATTTGGTTGGGAAAGGATATTGATTAGAGTACCATCGTTAGCATGAACTCTTACTGTTCTATCTCTCCC
>DASCRU010000057.1:0-4670 GCA_034400015.1 Candidatus Thalassarchaeaceae archaeon
GCAGAGGACGAGTCAATTGTCTGGGAAGAGGAATGAATTATTTCTCTTTTGATGATCTCATTGTCCAAATCATCCATCCAGATACTGCAATCAGTAGGAATAATGCTGGCATGAAACTTGTGACCGCGCCGATAGAACTTGGGCGAGCACCACTCACAATGAGATATTCTACATTATTTCCTTCGTCTTTTTCAGGAATTGTTTCGTCTGGATCTATTGATATTTTCAAATCATATTCACCTGAAGCCAATATTCGAACTTCAAACGCTTCTAGAACTTCTATTCCATCATAGAGGCTACCAGCAGTCAAAGTACGAGTCTCCAGAACAGTCCAATTGGTGTCTGTTGTTCTATCACTTGGAGCCATTTCTAATCTGATAACCAATGAACCAGTGTATGCTTGGTTGGCAATAACTGTTCCAGTCACGTTGATTTTATCACCCGTGTTTGCAGCAACAATTAATCGATCAACTCCAACATCTTCTAGATGAAAATCAATTCCTGGAATGATACGAACATATGTTGGCGGGCTCATGGCTTGATTCCCAGCAACATCAGTCATGATTGCTGAAACACCCAACCAATCACCTTGTTTTGTGGACCAATCGATTCCAGTAGGTAGATTTGCACTAATTCCTGTTCCCAGTGAAAGCCATTGATTGGTAATATCGGGGACTGATCCCATTCCATCGTTATCAAAACCATATCTCAGGGTCGTGTTTGCTTCATCTATTCCTGAAAGCGTGTCTGTTGCCACGAGTTGAATACTAATCTGTCCTTGAGTCATTGTGGTAATCTCTGGAATACTCCATCCACCTGCAACAGGATCACTTTGGTCAGCCCAAAATGTATGATTGGTACTTAGCCCTGAATTTCCTAGGCGATCTACAGCTCTGAATGAGAGAATTTCCTGACCTTCAGGGAGAGGAAGTGTGGAAGTAGCCCCACTTCCAAAATTACTCCATTCCCCATCATTGACTCTCCATTCGTAATGATCAATTCCAATCCCTCCATTATCTGTGGCTCCAGCAGCCAAAGCACCAACAGTAACTATTGAATCATCTGTCCATGTGCTTTCTGAGACGGAGAAAACAGGTGTTCCTGTAACTGGGCCGGTTCGATCGATTCCCAGATATAGAGAACGAGTTGCAATATTTCCTGCTTCATCATACACTGTGAGTGTTATTGTGTAGAGGCCTTCTGAAAAATCTCCTGGGGCCCATGACCAACGATACAAGAGAGTTCCAGGCCCATCAGAAGGAGGATTCCCACTTCCAGGTACCCCGGAAATTACTGCTTTATTCAAATTAGGATCCGCTGCGTTCCAGCGAAAAACCATTGATCCACTTTCTGCAATGTCAAACCAAGCACGGTTAGCAATTGATGACCCATCTCCGATTTCAGCATTATCAACAGTGAAAACCAAAGATGAAGGTGCAGTATTGTCCACTTCAAATGATGTTGTCACAATGACGATATCTGCACTCCCATCTGATGGGTGACCTGTGATCTTCAATCGATGCATGCCGTCAGAAACTGTAGAAGTATCCCAAGAAATAGACCAAGGTGCACCAGTCATGTTAGAAACAACCGACCACGATGATCCTTCTTCGACTTCAAGTAAGACGTAATCTAATCCAGTAATGTTCACGACCGCTATGGTTTGAGTGCCCCCAATTACATCTCCTGAAGAAGGCGCATTCACAAATTCTAAAGATCCATTTCTTGCTTCTGTTGCTTGAACAATTCCTGACAATATACTCGTTAGGATGAGCACGGTCAGGAGGGGAGATAACGTCCGCGAAGCCATGGAACGATGTGGATGTAGGACGGGTCGCCCTTCAATGCTTTCACCCGGTTGATAGCGGGAGCGTTGAAGTGCCCCAAGACTCCTTCATCCAACATGAGGGCGGGGTTAGTCGTCTGCTTGCTACTTCTTCTTCCTCTTACGGCAGTAGTTTCTGCTACTTCAGCGAGTACAATTACTATCGATGAAGCGGACGTCAATATTGTGGGCGTTCTTGAGAATGGTTCACAGGTGACAGTCGAGATTACATTACACAACAGCGACTCTTCAGATGTTACAGCATCATACCAACTTAGTCAGTCTGGTAACGTAATCCAATCTAGTACATTTGTTACAGTTCTAGGTTCTTCTTCTACGACAGTACAAGTTCCAACATTGTTGGATAGTGCAGGAGAAATCACATTCCGGGTTGATTTTTCAGCCAATGGAATATCAAACGACCAGTCAGCAGTATTTTCAATTGCAGATAGAGCCAATCTTATCGTTTCAAATCTATTGATCAATCCGTCATCAGATCTTTTTGCTGGCGAGATGTTCAGTGCAAATGCACTAATTTCCAATATTGGTGGAATTACAGCAGGGGCGACCACAGTCACCTTTGAGTTAGGGGAAGAACTTCCATTGGATTATTCCGTTGGAACATTGCCACCTGGTGAAAGTGTTTGGATTAATCGAACCTTCACCACCCCTGCGGTTGATGCTTTGTTGAAGGTTACAGCGAATAGTAATTCAAACGATGGAGTATTTGAATCAAATTCTAGCGATAATTCTCGTTCCGTGATGATTGAGGTTACCACACCTCCGAATTATTTCCATGATGGTGAAATTTCGGTATCGTCTGCGGCTTCTGCTCTCAGAGGCCCTTGGGATATTACCGGGACTCTCTTTAGAATGCCTTCATCCGGTTTGATTTCTATTCCTATGCAAGTTCAACGAGTATCAGATGAGAGTCCAGTTCATGCATTTTCAGTTGATTTTGCAGATGGACAGAGTTCTATTTCTTGGAGTGAAACACTTCTTGAATCAATGTTCATAGAGAATGTTGGAGAGATTCAACTCAAGATTGTAATTGACCCAAGTTTTTCACTCCCTGAATCAAGTGTTTTCGATAATAGTATTGAATTTTCAATACTAATGCACCCTCCACCCAATGTTGTTGTTTCTGCAATTGCTGTTGCATCTCCACTTCAGGTGGAGACTGGGGAATCAGTAAATTTCACTGTTAGTATACAGAATACAGGTTCAATTCCCGTAAGTGGAACTGTAGAAGCTACATTTGACGGTGAAAGTCTAGCAGGACAATTCAGAGTAATTCCTCCCCCCTCAATTTCCGATTCTGGCGGAATTTCTCTTGTTTTCTCAGCGATTGCTAGAGGTGATATTAGTGGAGTCCAATCATTTTCAGCAACATGGATTCCGGATGATACTACTCATGATTCCAATTCAGATGACAACACTGCAATTGGCTCCGTTCAGTTGGTAAGTGATTTGCGTTTGAGATTCTTGAGTGATGAACAATGGGACACAGGACTTCCTCTCAAAATCGGTGTTGAATCTACATATTCTGTATCTGTAAGTTCCGATGAAGGGTCTGGAATTGAGACATTCGTTTGTTATGCCCCATTGGGTACTGAAATCGATCGGACAGTAATTGAAGTAGATTCATCTGGCTCTGAGGCTATCATTGAATGTACCTTCACACCCACCAAAGCTGGCGATCTCCAATTGGCAATAATTGCCCTAAATGGGACTGTTCCTTCTAGAACGTCTCTGTGGACTGTGATTGCTGAAGGAGGAGAATTAACTAATCCCGAGCAAGCGAATAGAGAGTTAGGTGTTGCATTGATGATAATGCTAGGAATAACAGGAATACTTGTGTTAATCGCAGCGATTTTACTGACTCGTAGAGTGTTTGAAGATACCGAGAGAGAAACTTTCGAATTATGCCCTGCATGTGGTGGAGAGATTGAGGGAGATGAGGATGAATGCCCTTACTGCGATCTTTCATTACGTAGTGGATTCCGTAAATTCCATGATTGTGAGAATTGTGGTAGCCCTGTACCATCTACTATGGATAATTGTCCATATTGTGGTGTTGGACAAGATGTCACAACTCACTTTGAACAGAGAGAACGCCGAATCTTGACCCCGGAAGTCGAAGAAGAAGTCGAAGAAGAAGAAGATGAAGATGAAATTGTACTTGGTTCAGAGGACTTTGGAGAACAAATGGAGAACTTTGGAGTCTCCGAGGATTCCATTGAAGATGATTGGGAAACAGGTCTTGAAGAGGCTGAAACCCAGATACGTTCAATTGAAGAAGAATATGCAGAGGAAATTGCAGCTATCGACAGTGAAGATGAGGAAATGGTTACCACTTCATTGCAGGATCAGTTAGAAGCGGGCCGAGATATTGATTCGTTCCTAGAGAAAAAGGGTAAGAGACGGGCATTGAAGGATGAGGATGTTGAATTAAGTGCAAGCGATGCAAATATTCGCAAGGATATCTTTGAATTAACTGGAGAAGAAGGCGTTCTTCCAGGAGACAAGGTTGTATTCGAGGAATTAAGTGATCCTTCTGCACAAGTAGGTAGTGAATTGGAACTTGATAAGACAAGTGACTTCAGTTCCCTTTCAGGAGAAGCAGGCCATACAGAAGGAATCTCTCAGAAGATGGAAGAAGAAGCAGATGAGGAGAATCCTCAACCAAAGAAGAGACGTAGTATTAGAAGAAGGAATAAGGAGGCAGATTCAGAAGAAGAATCGCAGGATTGAATTCCTTGACCTTCTTGTGACAAACGCCTGAGTGATGACAGAGAGGGTCTGAGCAACGCGTTGACGAACCCTATGAGTGCAGACAGGCGAA
>DASCRU010000058.1:0-17336 GCA_034400015.1 Candidatus Thalassarchaeaceae archaeon
CTCCATAGTTATCCTCTTCCTTGTTTAAATCACAAACAACAACGCCATTGATCTTACCACTAGCAACAGAAATTACTAGGTCAGTCATAGGTATGCCTGCATCTGCAAGAGCGACACTTGCGGCAGTGATACCTGCGCATCGGGTTCCTGCCTCTGCAGTAATAACCTCAATTTCTACTCTGATTTTACTTCGAGGATATAATTCTGTTAATACTACTGAATCCAAGGCTTCAGCTGTAACCTTACTAATCTCCCTACTTCTACGATTAAATCCTGGCCTAATACGGTCAGTAGTACTGAATGGTGCCATATTATATCGAACATCTAGCACTGCTCGGTCTTGTTTCTGAATTTTACGAGGATGTGCTTCCATTGGCCCATAAACTGCAGCAATCACATGGTTTCCACCCCATATTACCTCTGCAGAACCATCCGCAACTGGTATCACTCCAGCACTTATCTCAACTGGCCTGATGCCCTCGGCTGTCCTACCATCTACTCGTATTCCATTTTCATCTATCATCTGAACATCGCCATATCCGCCCATTCACTGCACCTCCGTTTGTAATACCTCGACCATCGAGTCGAGGTTAGAAATATCACGAGACATCGATCTAATTTGATCGAGTTTAGAAATTACATCAGACATAGCTGTATGTGTACCATTAACCCACATTCTACCATTTTCCGCTAGAATAATCCTGCATTCACTAGAATCCTTGAGCGTTTTCAATGCATCTCCACTTGCAAATAGTGATTGCATAAGATGTGGAGGAATTTCTTCAACTATACCAGAGTCGATTCTTCGTAATCCAAGTCCTTTCATAGTAACAACAGAAGAATGAGTCTCGTCAACTTCTTGAATTCGGCATAATACTGTGTAACCAACGTTTAGAACATTTCTTGCGCCTCCAAATTCGGCCTTACCAGGTCCAAGACTCATAGGTAGTAGAGCATTGAAAGGCGCATTGATATCAAGAAACCAAAGGTTACTTTGTACTGCTTCTACTACCCCAATCACAAGGTCACCCGGTCGCGGAGTATAACGAGTATGAGAGGGTAAAATACTAACCTCATTATCTGATTCAATTAATCTACCTAATTTTACGGCAATCATTTGCCCATCATTTTCAAGAATACCATGGCCTATTCGGCGTCCCTCACTAGCTCCCAGCGCCGCGCCGGGAGTGACGAGGCGGGTACCTCGTCCATCACGCCCTCCGAGGGCGTTCTGGTCGTTCATCTGTTCAACTCCGAGCCGACCGACCGAGAGCCCCTTCATAACCGTGATGTATGAATCCATTATCCTTCATCAATGATTTTGACTGCAGAACCCTTCGATCGTTTCGCTATTTCTCCCATCAAATCAATCTTCGAACCTGCAGGCACATCGACAACACATGCCCAGTCACCGTTCGACAACCATTCGTCTTTGATGATTAATTCGCGAAGAATAGATTGAACTGCGCTATATTCAACACCAGGTATTCTAAATGCTAATCGCGCAGTCGCAAATTTCAACGGAATAATAGGACGCATTAACTTGATTGCATCATTCACCTGTCTATCGATTGAAAGAAATGGATCTATGCTATATCTGCTCTCCTCTAAAGCCGTTTCAATTCTACTTGGAGGATGAGGCATTTTCGATCGTGGATCAATTGCTGTACTCGAAATACGATGAATGATTGCTGTCCTAATTGCGATTATTCTTTTCTTCCTTTGAGCAGTTGTAAGTTGTATACTACCTTTATTCATTATTTTACTAACACAATCAGCTAAATCGGCGGTTCCGAATGCAGAATGCAAGTCATCCGATGTTGGGCGGTCGCCAGCTCTTGCATCATGCCATACTTCATCTGTTGCTAGTAAATCATCTAAATCAACAGATTGAGCATCACTTCGATATGCTTCTACTAAGGTAGGATCTATCAAAATTTCATATCGTTTTCCACCGTATTCGTATCTTGCCAGCACTGCATCATCAAGACTGACCATGTACTGCGATACACCGGCGAATCGTGAATGTTACGATTATTCAAGAGGCTTCAATTTGCCAATATGTTTGAGTGTATCATCCCTAGACATCTTGTGATATCCATCTCCATCAACTACTGCGATTTCAACGGCCTCAGTATTGAGTTCCTCCTCAAGGGAATCGCGTAATGCTTCAAGTCCTAGTTTGATTGCCGCATTTAATGTGAGATTTTGTTTCCATGACGATTCAAAGATTTCCACTACGGCTGACCGGCCTTTACCAATAGCTCCGGCTTGATATGATTGGTACGCACCAGATGGATCTGTTTCATACAAATGAATACCTTCAGCATCTACACCAGCAATTAGCAATGCAGTTCCGAATGGACGAGCACCACCGTAATGAGTAAACGATTGCATATGGTCGCACATCTTCTTAACTAATGTAGTAACAGGTATGGGATCTGCATACGTTATTCTGTTTATTTGACATGTAAGGCGTGCTCGATCCACTAATTGTCGCGCATCTGCCACAAGTCCAGAAGTTGTAAAACCGATATGTTCATCGATTTTGTACATTTTTTCAATCGAATCAACATTGATTAATTTGCTTGATATTCTCTTATCTACAATCAAAACAATTCCGTCTCGATACTTCAGCCCCACAGTAGTGGTACCTCGTTTTACAGATTCACGAGCATATTCTACCTGATACAATCTACCATCAGGGCTGAATGTGCTCACTCCATGGTCGTAACCTCTTCCACTTGGCTGCATTTCAATATCTCCTGACTACCGGGTTTAATCGACCTCTTATGAACCTTGAGAGAACAATCGGGCCGCAATGCTCAACGAGTGGTGTGCAAACGAACATACATGCGGGTAGCCGTACTATCATCAGGCGGCAAGGATTCTGCATATGCTGTATGGTGGGCACTATTGAACGGATGGGATGTGGCAATGATTGTTACTGTGCGTGTTAATGCTGATGATTCTATGATGTTTCAACGTGAGGGGACTGCTATTGCAGGAGTTCAAGCCGCAGCTGCGGGAATACCATGGTTACCAATCCTTGATTCAAATACTGAGGGAATTGACGCATTAGAGCAGGGGCTTGAACCGTTCGTTCGTGGTTCAATATGGCCACGTTCAAGTCTATGGTCACAATCTGATATATTGAATGCTAATTGGCCTGAATGGTCCTGTAATAAACCGATTCATGCTAGACCGGGGGCACCAATTGAAGCCATTGTATCAGGAGCATTAAGATCGGATTATCAACGTGTAAGAATTGATATGATGGCCAATCGATTGGGTATTGCATCATTTAGTCCACTATGGCATATGCCAGCACATATTCACATGAATAATCTCATACAATCTAATTTTGATGTCAGATTTACTGCTGTTTCAGCCGAAGGAATAGATAGTACATGGTTAGGCAGAAAATTGGACAATGATTGTATTTCGGATTTGGCAACATTAGAAGATCAATTTGGAATCAATGTTGATGGAGAAGGTGGGGAATTTGAAACCACAGTTCTATCAGCACCTTGGTTCGATTCATTAGAATGGGAAACTAAGGCAGAATGGGGGAAAAATCGAGGGTCACTAGATATTATCGATGTATGGAAATCAAATAATCCATAATGCTAGTAATCCAATACCAGTGATTGTAGCTACTACACCCAACATTGCAATCATCGCATGTGGTCCATATTGGTTAGTGTCATTTATGGCAACATTTAGTATTCCACCACTAAATATCCCTTCGATTATTCCAACATCATCTGAAAGTTCCTCAAAATCAGGTGGTGTACGACGTGGGATTCGTTCGCCCGCTCGTGGAGGTAACGACTCGCCCATGTTTCATGCTTGATGGTTAAGCGTATAGGTATGACGGATAGAACAATCAAAGACATGCGTATCATTCGAGGTACATGGACGGCATGCCCCAACCGGGTAATTTGCTACACATTGCATCAGAGCCAGGAGCTGGAGTTACATCACTAGCTCTACAAATAATAAAATCATCATTAGAATTAGACGGCCGTATTGTTTGGATAGGTAGGGAGATGCCCGATCCAGGAAGGTTGTCTGATATTCTAGGTACAATACCACCAACGGCACTATCCAGATTTCATGCTGCCGCATTTGGAGAACATCTTGCTAGAGGTATTGAACAATCACTTGATTTAATCGAAGGATTGGATAGTATTACACACGTCGTTATAGACAATTGGGCCGGATTTTCAGGCCGTGTAGACAAAGAACTAATTCAGATGATGTCTAATTTGATTGATACATGTGACGAAAAATGCACACTAATAGTAACCTCATCAATGTATGCTGATGCATCTGGTAAAGATGAATGGGCGATTAGAGGCCCAGATATATTTACAAAAACATGGAGGCTATTACGAAAGAATGCTAATTCAGTAACGAGATTATTGGATATTGGCGAACAGGTATTGGAATTAATGCCGAGTGATAATGGATTTATCTTTACCAGTCACTCTTCGTAAATTAATCCCTGAGATTCTGCAGCATCCTCGAGTAAATCACCTAGCATTTCCAATGTCTCATCATCGGGTTCAGCGAATTGTTCAGGGTTTTTTGCAGCCCCATCTAACAAATCATCTCCGGCGATATGTGGTTGATTATCAGATATTGAATCAGCTAAGTTACTATTACGAATTCTCATAATATACCACAGAAGAACTCCGGTAATTCCAAGCATCCCAATAATGCCATATGTCTCAGTATCCATGTAACTGACAAAACAGCATTAGGGATGAACCTTCTGAATATTAATTCATCATTTTAACTGGCATAGATAGATGTCTTCGTGATGACTCTGATGGTTCTACCCAGTTCACAGTGCCACGTTTCTTTGCAATCCAATAGCTTGGATACTTCAACCCGCATAATTTACATCTAAGATCTGAATTCTTTCCCATACTTCTGAGATGGCCCCCACAATCACAATCGGGTCTTTTCGGATTTCCAGGTGATGAAAAAGACCGTCTAAACCGTTCGATATGCAAGTATCCATCAGGTGAGAATAGCCCCAATGCATGAATTCTATCACCTGGTAATGAATCACCAATTTCTTGATTCACCACACCTCCCTCTTTGAATGAAATGACAGAAACAATTCCATTTGATGTTAGCATATCTAGTGTTACGTGCCCTCCTCGGTTCCTTTCTGGTACATTCATTACAGTTCCATCAATGATACATTCTAGATGGTCATCTGAACATTGATTGGTTCGATGAATATGAAAATCAGAAATTGTTTCATTCCAATCTAATGAAATCATTTCAATCATTGCATTATGAGTGTCGTCAAAATTCCATCCTCTAACCCCGAATAAAACAGGACAAGGCGTCCGAGGAGAAATTAGTCCTCGATTTGTCGTTGGGTCTCTATTCATGAATGTATTTTTATGACTCGATTCTAGTATTCTAATCGCATCGTGGGGAATATTTCTCATCGAACCACACATTGATTGATTTCGCCATGCAATCCCTTCAAATGTCGATGCTGCCCCAGGTCTCCATGAAACTGCTGCTGCTGAACCAATTAGTCCATTATTTCCTAAATTCGATGATAATTGCAAAATTACTGACTCATGATTGATGATTCGATTTACATCTGAAAATTCAGAACGAACGCATTCCCAATAAATACCTTCATCCATCTCACCATCATTGCAAACAATCAAACCAGGCCTAGCATGATTCGTTGCATCATGTTCATGGATATGATCAACTAGATCACTGAACCAATTCTCTATTGCACTAATACAATCATCATGAATTTCATTACTTACTTCTAATACCAATGCTAAAGCAGCATTTCCACGTGTCCTCCTAACTGCAAATGGCCATAGCCTCACCAATCTTCGTTCGATTGGAATTGCCCCCTGATTGGTTAACACACGTTCCAATTGATGAGCATGCCAAGTAGTACAATCTCCATTAGGGTGGTCTGTATCATCTAATCCAATAGCCCAAATCATATCATCACACTAACGTAGAATTTGACCCATTGCATCGAGAATCCCCACACTTCCATCAACTCTAATTCCTCGAACATTATGGTTGATTGCCGCATGCATATCAACCCCTCTATCACCTACCATTACACTATTCGTTTCATCAAAATCAATGTATTCTTGATTGTAATTGAAATTTGAATCATTAAGTATAATTCCATTATGTGCTGCTTCAATGATTTGCCTACCTGCTTGAAGCATACCTGGATTTCCCTTTCTAGCATATGCATTAGCATGTGGATGGTAGGGGCTATACAGAATTAAATCCAAATGTGCATCTTCATCTTGTTCAAAAAGTAATGACTGAATGTAATCATGAATTTTAGCTAAGCGTTTATGACTCCACCATCCTCTATCAATGGGTGATTGATTGGTACAAATACAAATTCGAAATCCTGCTCTACGTAAATCAGCAACACATTTGCCAGCTTCTGGTAAAATTATTACTTCATCAATATCATTGATGTATGTTTTACTACCTACATTCAACACCCCATCTCTGTCCAAATACGCAATATTACCTGACCATGGATTTGATGAGGGGAGGTCATTCAATTCAAGTGGTGCCAATAATTCACTTCGATGTCGATGTGGAAGCATTGGAGTTCACTTCACATCCATTGCCTTGATTGCTTCCTTTACGATATGATTTACCACCAATTGAAGATCTTCAATTCGTTCCATTGATTCGGTATTAAAATTGATTACATGATTTACGTGATTTCCAATTTTCCCAATTCCATGACCCATGTAATTACCAGTAATTCCTACGGTCTCAATTTCGTTTTCTTGTGCGAATTGTAGTGCTAGGATTACATTTAATGAATTACCTGATCCAGTATATGCAATAACCAAATCATTTGGATGAATGTATGTCCTTAGTGCTTGAACGAAGACCTGGTCATATCCTTCATCATTAGCCCATGCTGTAAATGATGCGATATTATCAGTATGTGCAATTGTACGGACATTCAATTCCTTAGACCAATCTCCAGCACTATGAGAAGGTGTAGCTGCGCTGCCACCATTTCCAATGAAATGTATGCTTCCTCCTGCTGATCTAGTATTGATTACACGAGATACTAAACCCTCTATTTCATCAATGGTTATCGTATCGATTGCAGACTTCAAATCGCTCAGATATGAATGAACGAATGAATCAAGATTGAACTCATCAGACCCCGTCATTGTACATTCGTGTAGCCGCTGGATATTTACAGGTTCGCCACCAGCATACACTATGGATGACCCAATTATCGTCGCCCTCAACGGGATTTCGACAATATTGGGACTATCTATAAATCAATTACAATTGACACTAGGAATTAGTGCAGTAATCTTGCTCGGAGTTGCTCATTTCCGTGCATCAAATGGTGGTGGAATTCTATCCGTTATTGGATGGCCTTTAGTAGGATTTTTCTTCTATTTGGATATACCTCATTACATCGAAATTTCAGATCCTGTACTAATTATCATGTCTGCAGCAGGGTTGCCGATTACAATTATTATTTCGATTATCGAATTCAAACACCATAGAAATAACATCGAAGAAGAAGCGATGATTTGGGCTCGTGGAATGATTTCACTTGGTGTAGGGCCCTATCTACTAATAGCTAATATTCCATATCTGAATGTTGCTGTAGTATGGATTACTGCGTGGAGTGCAAATGTATTCCTTGGATTTTCTGGCATTGATGGATACACTATTGGTACAATCGTGGTAGATACAGGTGTAAACGATGTACTATGGAGCGAATGGTCGGGTAATCGATGGAT
Organism: Candidatus Thalassarchaeaceae archaeon; assembly: GCA_034400015.1. Lineage (GTDB taxonomy): Archaea > Thermoplasmatota > Poseidoniia > Poseidoniales > Thalassarchaeaceae > MGIIb-N2. The sequence continues at coordinate 7,815 of DASCRU010000058.1, forward strand.
ACTTTCGGAAGACTTGGGTGACGCTGGGTTCAACATCCCACTGATACGTGAACACGATGGAATAACTGAAGTTGGATTTGTTATGGCCTGTTCTGCAATGCAATCTATGGCTGTATTCATTGGAGCATTAGCCGCAATTCGAACTGCACCAATAAGGAGACGAATACGTGCAGTAATAGTAACCATTCCAACAATTTTTGTTTTGAATACATTCAGAAATGCTGGCATTGTTTGGTTACATGCTAACTACCCACATTGGGAATTATTGGGAGTAACTATGTTCGATTTTGCTCATTCATATGCCGCTAAATTCGCTTCTCTAGGAGCAATGTTCCTAATGGCATTGGTTATCTTTGAATTATTGCCACAAATGCATACACACATTATGCGATTGATGTCTCCAATTATTGCCTCGAAATCCTCGCTCGAAGACGTTCGATAACCTTTCCAACCAATGGCATATTGTGTTCCCATGCGAATTCTTTCATCACACGCATTGCCTGTTTTTCCTTATCAGGATCACAATTCATGTCTGTGACGTCAAATACCTCATTTCGTGTATTTGCCTTGAATGCTGCAACCGGTTCTTCCTGATGGAAGACCATATATGCAGAACCAAATCCAAATCGTTCTCTTAGTAGTCCACTAAAGTATGGTAACAATGGATCAGATGGTGGGAGTACGAAATCACGCATCGTATCAATTGAGTCTGCCTTTTCAATGAGTTCACGTTGACCCCATTGAATATGTAAAGAATCATCTGTTAGGAAGCCTTTCACTAATTCCCCAGTTTCTTCCATTCCATGCAATACTTGCCCAATTTCCTCGGGTTTGAATGACGCACCTACAATGCGTTCCATTTGTTTCATTGATACAACAGGATATTGCATTATTGATTCCCGGAGATATTCTTTCTTAACATCCCAGACATCATAATCTGGCTTTGTCGTAATTACTTTGAATCCACCTCGATAATCTTGAACCATATGGCCTGAACGGAGGAGCGGTTGAATCAACTTTCTAAATTCAGATCTCTTCAATGCAAAACGTTCCATATATGCTCTAGGGTCGGTATTTTCAGTAAATGCATCTAACACATCCCACAATTCTTCTTCAGCAGGTAAATTTCGTATCATCAACAATTTCTGGAAATGATCGAATGATGCCCACACTAGGTGTCTACGTAGATTAGTACCTTGATGTAGTTGGTTTGATGCAGCCATTGCATCCAAATCTGCTCGCATGACTTCACATCTACCTCGTAATGCAATCGTATCCCTAACCTCATCCATCTCACGAATAGCAGAAACTTCATTTTCTTTACGTGTATTTTGATGCAAATTATGGATATGGAATAATGACCGATGGACTACGTGATTGGAACGAGTTTCTACAACACCTCCTCTAATGTATCTCTTACGTTCGTCATTCATTGGTTTGAATCCAAGTTTAGCAACTAAATCTTGAATTTCTGGAGGAGAATCAGGAATTAACTCTGCATTGAATTTATGTAACACAGATACATCAATTAGTTGATCTTTGAAATTTTCCAAAAGTCGATTAAATTCAACTGCAAATTCATCTAAATATGCGTGTGGTATTTGTACGTCCTTAATTTCTAAATAATCGTTTACTTTAAACATCAAAATCCTACCAATAGGATCTATACCTTTGAAAACAGGACGATACCAACCGTCTCGAAGTACGAATCGAATTTCTTGAATAAAACGACTACAATATGGATCTGATTGCGTAAGTATTCGTAGGCTTCTATCCTCTTCAGGTTTCTCGTATAATCTATCTGAATCATGTGGTGAGGAATAATATTCAACTGGATCAGGTTGTAATGTAACAATTCGGACAATCTTTCCTTCATCCTCTAATTCCTTCAATGTATCAGCTATCTCTTCGACTGGACGTGTGACGTTGTTACGAATGGTATACAGTCTAATTGGCCCCAATCTATGCACAAATATCTCTAATGCATCCTTGAAATTCATTGGTTCATAAGCATCTACAATCCGGTGAAATAACGACAACGAACGTTTCCTATTTGGGACAACTTGATACTGCTTAGCGACACATAACAATCTATCAATATTATTCACTGCGTTCCTAAACTCTCTCTTGCCTTTATCTTTATCATCCTTTGAATATGAGCGTAAGAATTCTACTTCCAGTTCCTTACGTTCAATATTGCGTTCATGAGGAACAAAGGTGAGTAATCTATCTTCGTTTTCTCCCCTCCACATCTCTGGCCTTAATCCTAAAATCAATGGAATTTCAGACTTAAGAGTATAACCAATTCTGTTATTCAATAACCTACCCATTAACACATCATTATCATGTTTGATATCTGACCAATCTCCAAAACGATAATCACTTGTCCTGTACAACATTTCTTCTTGTTTTGATATCATTATATGGTTTCTCATTACTTCTAGCGGATCGTCACGAGATTGGAATGACTTATCCAATAACATATTTTGAATCGCGCGCGATTCGATAACTGTCTCCTTGCCATCTGTAATTCGATATTCATCAATACGGAGAATATATTCTCCTTCCTTCGTCTGTTTGTAAAATCCTACAGCTAGTAAATTTCTAACCTCCAATTCATGTAATATTGATTCTATTTGGCCCCTTGGAAATGGCAAACGTTCCAGCAATACGTCCAATGTCTTCGGTCCTTCGGAACCTAACAAATCCAGAATCTTAACACGAAGACATTCATGTGGATCACTAAGACCTACATCCGTCCATCCTGTATCATCCATACAAGACGTCACCTGGAACGATAGGTTACCTGTATACAAGTCTCTAACATTTACTAATTCAGATGCACCAGCAGTTGATAATACTCCTAACGTACCATGTACAAATGCCATATTCTTGGAAAACCATTTTCCATCAATTTGTTCACTACCTGTCCCACGAATGCGCAATATCTTACCATCATTAGAAAGTGAATCCATCCATTTAGTTATGTTATCTTGAGATATTCCATCTAGTTTCTCAAGATACAATGGGTGATCAGTGCCTTCAACCAATCCTCCACCTACTTCCATCAATCGGCGAAGACTATCGGGAGAATCAGGTACTCTAACCTTGTCGGAATAATATCTATCTATACGTTCTGGATCTAAATCCGTTTGTAAAGAACGACGACCAAGTAAACGGCGAAGAATCTCAGGATCTATGTCTTTAACAAGGAATGCACGTGCACGCATTGTAAGCAAGTCCTCAAAGGCAGAAATGTAGAGATTCATCCCTAATGGAGATGGCAACTTAACCCTAGAATGTACCATGTGAACTTCCCCATTGGCCATACTAGTAACGAATTCATCGAGGCCAGCGAGATCTAAATCTGTATGATAAATTTCATTCTCAGTCTCTCGAATCAGTAGAGAATCTCCAGATTCCATCTGTCTATGCTTGCGCAATAATGCTTCAGATTTTTGTTGAAATTGTTGAGGACTTACTTCCTCGGCACCAATCCGACGAGGTATTATCATACTACGTGATGAAACTGCTCGAAATCTTTTCTGGAATAGTTGTGAATCAATGAGGAATTTCCTCAGTATAGTTCTACTCTCACCTTTACTTACCAACTCAGAAACCTTTCCGATATTCACCTCTTTAGTCAATTTAATCAGGAATCCATTCTCATCAAATGACATTTCATTGACGTTGATATCATCAGCTTCAGCTAATGCGGCAAATAAATACCCTAGAGCCATATTGAATGACCTACCTCTACAGGTTGTCACCACATATGTAGGAATATTACCATCAATTTGTTCAACCAATATCCTGCTTGGATGCGGTACTAGGAATGTCTCATCGAAATGCTCTTCAAGAAAAATTCCAAGACTATCTGCGACTTTATTGGATAGTCCATAGACTTCCTTGAATAATCTACGTGGGTCACCACCTAGACGAACAATTCTTGCCACATGATGTAGAACTTGTAGTACTGATTCTGAGAGTTCTTTAGTGCGACTCATTGATTCGCCTGTCCATGATGGGACTGTTGGACGATGGCCTGTTACAGGGCTAACGTTGACTCGAGTTGAATTGATGGCATGTACTCTGTACGTTTGTCCACCCAATAGAAATACGTCACCTGACCTTAAGTTTTGAACAAATGAACCAGATAATTGCCCTACCAAGGTTCCGTCCTGAGTAAACACGAGATAATTATTATCAGGGGCGATTGTACCAATATTCGTGTAATAAATCATCTTACTGTAACCACGTTTGGTATACGAATTCTCTTCCCAATCAACCCATACTCTTCTTTCTTCATGCAGCATATCGAGAACTTCGATGAAGTCATCATACTCCAACTCTCTATATGGCCAGGCCATAGTAACCAATTCATATGCCTCATCGATATCCCAATCTTGTTGTATGACTAATCCAATAAGGAATTGGGCTAAAACATCAAGACATTTTTCAGGGAATTTCAATTGATCCATCTTACCTGAAAGTATGGAATTCTGTAGTGCAACTAATTCTAACAAATCATGAGTTCCAGTAGGTAATAATCTAGCTCTAGGAACCCCACCTACATGATGCCCTGCTCTACCAACTCTCTGTAATGCGGTTGCAATACTACCTGGTGAACCAACTTGAACAACCATGTCTACTGAACCAATATCAATACCCATTTCTAGACTAGATGAAGAGACTACTGCCCTCAATTCACCTCTTTTCAATCTCTGTTCAACATCTAGGCGGATTTTCTTATCCATAGATCCATGATGTCCCTCGACACCTTCAACGTGAAGTGCTCGAAGTTTCTGAACCAAAACCTCAGTCATTCTTCTTGTATTTGCGAACACCAACGTCGTGTTGTGCGCATTTACTAATTCTTTGATTACCTCGACATTTCTATCGAGAATGTCCTTCATTGCAGTATTGTTGAATCGATCTGTTGGCAACAGAATGTCGAGGTCCAACCTTCTTGAACCAGATATATGAGCGATTGTGACGGGTGTATCTGAATTAGAATCTGATGATACTAGAAATTCTGCCACAGTTTTCAATGGTTCCATAGTGGCAGAAATTCCAATTCTCTGGACTGGTTTTGATATTGAATGATCTAATTGTGCCAATGCCAATGCAAGATGAGTTCCTCTTTTTGTTGGCACCAATGAATGCATCTCATCGACAATTAGGTATCTAAGATCTTGAAGAATTGGACGGAACCTAGACGAACCAATTGCTAATGCTAAAGATTCTGGTGTTGTAATTAGAATATGTGGAGGTTTCTTCAGCATTTTCTGTCGATCAGATTGAGAGGTGTCGCCTGTACGTAGACCAACTACAATATCCTGAGTACCACTAGGGAGGTATTCTTCCTTAATTTCTCTCAATGGTTCAATTAAATTTCTTTGAATATCATTTGCTAGTGCTTTAATTGGAGAGATATACACACATTGGACTGATTTTTTCAAGTTGCCATCCATTGCAAGTCTAACCATATCGTCAATAATACTCAGAAATGCAGTCAGTGTCTTTCCACTTCCTGTAGGGCTACAAAGCAACAGATGCCCTCCACTTTGAAGAACTGGGATTGCTAATTTTTGAGGGTCAGTGAAATCAGGGAATTTAGATTGGAACCAGTTCTTTACAGGTGGACAAAGTGAATCCAATAATTCCTGTGTTTCGGCTACCTCTGTAGCATAGATAGGTTCGTTCACAATAAATTCCCCCATACCAGTGACTTCAGTGGGAACGGTCCATGCTATAACCATATTCATTTAAATCTCAATTTACAACTCGTCTCAATGTCTATCACAACTTATCATGCGATTTCAATATCTCATTTTTCTACACAATAATTCAGTAACACTTGAGAAGCATAGGTATTGAGAACAACTCAATGAGTGTGGACGAGGAACGAGTTCGCACCTTGATGAGTTCTCTAAAGAGAAGAGGAATAGTTTACCCTGCATTCGAATTATACGGGGGCGTTGCAGGGCTATTCGATTACGGGCCAGTTGGGGCTAGAATTCTAAGACTGGTCAATGAAATGTGGCTAAATCATTGGCTAAAAAATGGCAACATTGTTGAGATTAATTCTCCAACAATTACTCCCCATTCTGTGTTAGAAGCAAGCGGGCATGTTGGAGCATTCAACGATCATGCAGTACAATGTATATCATGTAATTCGGTATCTAGAGCCGATCATCTATTGGAAAATATTGTCAATAATCCCGATTCATTATCATCCCTTGAACTAGACAATGCTATCTCTACGAATGATGTACCATGCCCTTCATGCGGTAAATCTACATGGAATAATGCGGAACCAATGAATCTAATGTTTCCAACCATCTTGGGCCCTGTTGGCGAAGGGAGAAAGGCATTTCTTCGCCCTGAAACAGCTCAAGGAATGTTCACAAATTTTGCACCATTGTATCGACATTTTAGACAAAGGTTACCATTTGGTGCTGTTCAAATTGGTAAGGGATACCGCAATGAGATTAGTCCACGACAAGGAATGATAAGACAACGGGAATTCAATATGGCAGAACTTGAATATTTTATCGACCCGGAAACAAAAGTAAATCATTCAGACATTTTCAATTCAACAACCGACATGATACTTCTTCCAGCAGAAGAAACAGATGTTAGACATTTGACTATGCATGTTGCTTTGGAGAAAGGTATAGTACGTCATCCAATTGTTGGAATGTTTATGATTGAAACACTTGAATTACTAATCAAACTAGGTATTGATCCAGAGAGGATACGATTTAGACAACATGAACAAAACGAGATGGCTCATTATGCAAGCGATTGTTGGGATTGTGAGATACATGGAAGTTATGGATGGATAGAGTGCGTTGGAATCGCTCACAGAGGTTGTTACGATTTGGATTCACATTCATCTGCTTCTTCATCAGGAGCACTAAAGGCATGGCGAGAATTTGAACAACCAATCGTAGTGGATGAAAATCGATGGGTTCCTATCCAAGCAAATATCGGACCTGCTTTTAGACAAGATGCTGCTGCTGTAATCCAATCATTGGAACAAATTGATTTGAGTCCAGATTCGCTTCCCTTTGATTTAACCCTTCATGATGGCCGCACAGTGTTAATTGAGGAGGGAATGGTTGAATCCAGACGAATCCAAAAAACTGTGAATGGTGAATGGTTCACCCCTCACGTCATTGAGCCAGCTTTTGGAATTGACCGAATTGTTTGGCATATACTCGACCATTCGTTTGATAGAACAGAAAAAGACGGCGAAAATTATGATGTTCTCCGTCTTAATGAATGTGTATCGCCGTATCATGCCGTAGTCCTCCCACTATTCAATAAAGAAGGAATGCCTGAACTTGCAAAGGACGTATTCAATCGATTATGTTCTCATCAAGGCATAGTGCCATCCATAGATGCTTTTGGAAAATCAATTGGGAGACGTTATGCAAGGGCTGATGAAATCGGAATTCCATGGGCCATAACTATTGATCATCAATCTATTACGGATGGTTCAGTTACCATTAGGAGAAGAGATGACCAAAAACAAATTCGAATGCAAATTGATGAATTAATTGATTCATTATGTAGAGGCGAACTTGCACAATCCAAAAAATGGGACATCTGACCAATGTTCAAAGGCATCCGTCTAATACTACATACATGGACGATGGTTCTTCCGACTGGACTGAGCGCCATCGACCTAATCAAATGTCTACTTTAGTTGGCAATGATGCACAAAGGAAACGTGTTGAAAATTGGTTGAATAGTTGGAGTAGAGGAATTCCATCCAAGCGTGGCATATTACTTGTTGGACCTCCTGGAATAGGAAAGACAACTATTGCACATGCAATAGCAAATGAGTTTGGATGGAATGTAGTAGAATTGAATGCGTCAGAACAACGAAATGCATCCGTATTGCGTCAAGCAGCTCTAGGAGGTGCTGTACATTCTTCACTTGATAGTTGGACGGATGGTGGTGGAGGATTAGCAAAAACACTAATCTTGTTGGATGAAGTAGACCATCTTGCAGGATCTTTTCGTAAAGTTGCTGAGGACACTATCGAGAAAGCTGTAAATCCAGATGACCAACGAACCCTATCTGGAGACAGTGGAGGAAAGGCAGAATTATTGCGGATTCTATCATTATCAAAACAACCTATTATTATGACATGTAATGATAAGATGCGATTATTTGGTCGTTCAAATTGGAGAAATAATCAATCAAGAATTCTACGACTTGCAGATATTATTGAATTCAGAAGAGTAAACAATAACGATATGGAAACTATTGCAAGAAGAGTATTGCATTCTGAAGGTGTAACAATCGATTCATCCGCACTTCAATCAATAATTCGAGGGAATTCAGGTGATTTACGCGCGCTAATTAATGATCTTCAATGTTCGGTAAAAGATGGCCATATCAATCTAGAATCTGCATTGGAACAAGTAGAGATAGGGCGGAGGGATGCGCATGTCGAAGTTTTTGATGGTCTGAAGGCAATGTATCGAGCCCCCTCATCTCGTGATGCTGCTGATATCGCTAGAGATCTTGATCGACCACCAGGGGAATTAAACGAATGGATTGCATGGAATAATGGAATTAATAGAGAAAATGTTCACGATATCGCTCAAGCAATTAAAGCGCTCAAACGTGCAGATAAATCATTAGGAATCGCATTCAATAATCGTGCATACAGAGCATGGTATTGGTGCTTTGAACTATTAGGTTCTGCAGCTCGTTCACCAAATCCAATTGAAAGAGTTGATATTTCTTATCCTGATACATTAAGGCGAGGCAGAGAAGCCTGGAAAACAGGGAGCGCTAATAGTAGATTAGCCGAATCTGTTGGTGCTAGTCTCGCAGCATCCCGTGATAGCCTATACCCTACACTCTTGGCTATGCACGAGTCAGAAATTGTATCAAATCCAGAAGATATTTCACTATCATTACGTATTGGTCTTCAGGCAGATGATCATCTAGCCTTACATGGAATCAAACGAAGTAGTTCGCAGGGGAAACGAATTATTTCATATTTTGATGATTCAATTAAACCAGTTTCATCAGAATTATCCACATCTCAAAATGTCGACAATGATGGAATAAATACTGAACCGGATATTGAACAAATCTCTGAAGAACAACCTACTGGAAATCAATTTAGTTTGAATGATTTTTGATTATAATCGCCATGCACGTGGATTGAATATTACCAAAACAGTAAGAATTTCAAGTCTACCAATCCACATCATTATCGTACTTCCGAACATGGAAAGTGGATGCATGCTTGCCCATGTAGCAGTAGGTCCGAATACGCCCAATGCAGGTCCACTATTACCCAAACATGAAATGACTACACTCAATACACTAGTTAGGTCAAGATCGTATTCTATTATCGCAATAAGTGTAGTTCCGATTACAGCAGCAACTGCCCATGCAGATAACATTCCAAGAACAACCTGAACCTTCGTTTCATCAACAACTTCTCCATTCATTCGAATACTTCGAACCTGTCGAGGTTGTACGAT
>DASCRU010000059.1:0-5268 GCA_034400015.1 Candidatus Thalassarchaeaceae archaeon
TCAGCTAAGGGTCGTTCTAATTATTCTAAATGGTGGGATGCGATGGATGATGTTCGCATTCGAGAAGGAGTGATGATAAGTCATTTCGACATGCTGAGTGATCTTCAATGGGCAATGAGGCGAGGTGGAGTTGGACGGATTGCACTTATTGAACATCTAAAGAAATGGGGCCATATGCTCTATCCAGCTACCCCACACTTAGCAGAAGAATGGAATCAACATATCGGAAATCAAAAGATGTTAGCAGAGACGATGATGATTAATGAAAATATACAAGAAGATGATTTCTTAATATTGGCTGCTGAAACAGCACTAAGAAATCTAATCAATAATGCTCGAAATGTGAAAGGATTAGCAGAAAGGTACACTGATTCTCCAGTAACAAAATTGGTGATTCAAACTTCGCCTTCATGGAAAAATGAACTCATGATTGAAGCGATTAAACTCTGTTCAGAAAATTTTGATTTCATGAGAGAAGGTCAATCCTTTATACAATCACATCCACTCTTCCAAGAAGAATCGATGAGGGGAGAATTAATGCAATTCTGGAGGTCGCTAACTGTCGGTAGCAAAAAGTCTCGAGGGAGAGTTTTCACACTAGGCGAAGGGGAGCGGATTCTAGTCACATCTGGATTTGATGAAGCTAAATATATTTCAGATGCGGCGGTTTTCATTTCTGAAGCCATCGATGTATGTGAGGTCGAAGTGTATCCTGCAGGAATGGGTGACGACATAGCTGGAAAAGCAAGATTTGCTGGACCGTTGCAACCCGGGTTAGCTTTCCTTTGAAACAATCAAGCCCGTGAGTTCATAGATGGCCGTCATTCAGGCTCTATTGTGAGTAAAGAGGCTGATGAGGACTCCGCTTGGGGGGACGATGGGCATACGTGCCGAAGAGCAATCAGGCGATTTAAGACCAAAAATAGAGCAATGGGGATTCCTGAAAACATTGACCCTGAGCCACAAACTATCAAAATTGAGTGGCCTGTAAATCCAGTTCCTATTGAGGTTCAGAAGAGTGTAGGAAAACGAGTAGTGAAACGAGGTGAATTCGGTTTCTTATCTGATGAAGGGGTTGAAGAGATTGCAGAAATTATCAAGGAATATCCCATTACTCTTGAACAAGCACTATCACTCAGAGCCGCTATCAATCAAGAAAAATCAGTTTATTCACATCATCGAATAATGAATAGAAAAAAGGAATTGAAGCGCCGTTATGACAACGGGGCTGATATTCTTGAACTCGCGAAAATAGTTGATGGGCCTCCTGTAAATGTGTTTAGAGCGATTCTAAGTGCACGGAATTTTGGTAAAAGCAGAATCAAAAATTTGCTAAAAGAACCCAAAAGAATGAATGAACGGGATCGAGAACAATTTCAAATCGCAGAAGAATCGGATAGAGTTGCAAATGTAGACCAAACTGAGACTCATCTTGCTGCAGATCTTTTCGAAGAGATCCTATGCGATCATTTTGAATCAGTGGGGGTTCGATTTCGACGTCAAAGTGAATTGGTAAAAGAACAGATTGCAGAGGAGGGGCGACCTATTCGCACCCCAGATTTACTCTTCCTCGATGATCTTCGAATCAATGGCATCCCATGTGCATGGATAGATGCAAAACACTTCTTTGGTTCTGCATTAAGTTTCCCAAGAAAGAAGACACAAAAACAAGTTGATCGTTATACTGAGGCCTATGGTCAGGGGGCGATAATCTACAGGCACGGGTTTTGTGGCGGACTAACTCTACGAGGTGCACAGAAACTAGATGCAGGTCCGGTGGACCTCAGTGTCTTGATTGAACACAACGAAAGTCGTTCATGAAATCCTACCAATTATCGTAGAAAGAAAACCCAAATCAGTCAAACGATCAATCAAAATTTCAGCATGTTCAATCCATCCATCATCAGTCAAGTCGTTAGGCAACACAACCACACTCTCACCAAGCATACAAAGAAGAATAGACAATCTAGGTTCAAATGAACGAAGGGCCCATTTTACCTCATTCAATAATTCTCTGCGGCTTGCATCATCCAATAATCCTGATTCTTCTGCAAATTCATTAGATAATTCTATGATTTGGGGCCACCTTGATTCATTCCAATCATTAACTCCTAAAGATTTCATGGCTTGGACTCCAGCATTACGAATTTTGTCGCTCCAATCAGGTGAATCGATGTATTCGGATGTATGCCTTGATTGTGTTTTTCTCCATACTGCAAGAACTGGGATGGGGCTCTTCCACGATTCTGATTTACCTGGGCCTGAAACAAACTGTTGATTCGTCATTTGAAAGGGTGAACCAGGATTGGTTCGCCGAACGATCCCTCCGGCATGCAAAGCAGTTACATCTCCTAATCCTCCACTAAGTTTTCTTTCTACCCGATGTGCTATCATCCATGCAGCTTTATCTTGATCCTTCAACGGTAAGGAAGACATGGCCAGTAAACATCTAGCCGCTGAAAGTGCTCCTGCTGCAGATAGCCCAAACCCTTGAGATAATGGCAATTGAGATTGAACGTCGAAGGTATGGTGCATTAAAGTCAAATCTGAATCCAAAAAGATACATTCAGCAAGAACTTCACGATGTAATTCTTCTTCAGATGGGCGTCCATTGATAATTACTGTAACACCTGTTGTTGGTGCTGGATCTGACCTACATGATGTAGAAATCCCTGCTTCGAGACAAAGTCCTACCCCGTAAGATCCCTGTTCCAATGGATCCTCTGAATCAGAATGTACCGTGAAAACCAATGAAACATGTGCTCCTGAACGAGACGAGGTGGTCACTGCCATTGAGGCATGCTCATTCAAAGTACGATATCAAGGTCTGCTGAAATATTGTCCAAACGTGACGAAAGTATCTGTGTTGCATGCTCAAAGATGGTTGTTGCCTTCATTGCTCCATCTGATTCGTATTGAAGAATATACTCGCCTGGAACATCCTCTAGAGTAATCGCATCTCCAAAATCTCTACCATGATCTGTACTGGGGCCTACGTGAAGTAAATCTATTTTCATTTGATCCACAAGAGAGATGTCTTCAATTCGTCCGTTCTTTCCAAAATCCTTCTCCTTGATTGATAATCCAAGACCCCAAAGAATCTTCGCTGCCTTCTTATCATTCAATACTGCATGCTGACGTGCGTAGAAAGTAATTCCAGCAACTGGTTGCCACTTAACATGATCACGACCATGGCCTTTGTTTGCACGAGCGATAAAATCAATCGTCTGACCCTTGTATAATTTGGTAATGGTAATGTCTTGGAATTCCTCAGGTATAGAGAACTGGAGATCCCCGAGAACTTCAAGATCTCTGGCCTTCACAGCACGTCCTTCAGGTTCACCTCTAACCATACAACGATAGATAATCTCACACATTGGACATCCACGTTGAGATTCAACCATGTCGGCACAATTAGGGCATTCCTCAGGTAGGTGAAATTCTGCACCTTCGGATGGAATCGGAATCATTGCAAGTCTATGAGCAACTATCTCATCAGGAATTGGGCCAACACTCTCCCAAATAATCCCGTCCTCTTCAGTTGTTGATTGTGTGAATCTAATTCTATGAATTGCCATTTTGGGGGTATCACCAATCATGGTTCTTCGAAGTGCGTTGACACTGGCACGATCTGTACCCTTCAACAAGATTCGAATGCTATGATTTTCTTCTTCAATAATCTCACTATCCATATTCAATCCTCCTCAATCAAACTCGTCGTCCTCTTCGTCCACCCTTCTTCTTGGTGCCATCAGTAGGAATAGGGGTGACGTCTTCGATTCTAGTGATGGTCATACCGGCTCGGGTAAGAGCACGAATTGCAGAAGTTGCTCCAGGAGCTGATGGGGATCTATTTCCTCCAGCTCCTCTATACTTCACAATCACCTGATCGAAATCCTTCTCATTAAGCATCTCAGCAATCTGTTCAGCTGCACGAGTTGACGCAAATTGTCCGCTCTGATCGGCTCCACTAGATACAATTTGACCTCCGGATACTTTGCAAATAGTCTCAGCACCAGTCAAATCGGTGGCTGTAATGAGAATATTATTGTGAGAGGTGTAAATGTGTACAACTGCCTTGTGGCCCATCACGCTTCACCTCCATCTTTATTTTCTGTTGCTTCCGTTGCAACTTCGTCAGCCTTGATTTGTTCAATAGTTTCAGCATCATCGCCGCCTACAGTTTGTCTTCGGCGATCCATTTCCTGACGGACTGCATGATTGGGATCATTGAAATTAGAGGTAGGGTGGTAAGCAATTTCACTTTCTTCTTCACGAAGAACGTGATAACCGGGGACGTTCATTCTCTGCTTCCCTAGAACTATGTGTCCGTGGACAATCATGTTTCTAGCAGATCGCATCGAAGGTGCAAAACCCTTGTAGTAAACCTGTGACTGGAGGCGTCTATCAAGCATATTTTCAACAGAAATCTGTAAGACATCGTCTAGATTTGCATCTTCTGAAATGAGGCCTTTCCTATGCATTGAGCCAAGGAACTGTTCTTTCTCGCGCTTGAAGTGGCCTTCGGATGTATCTACACGCCCAATCAATTTCATCGCTAATTGACGGTGTCGACGAAGAGAACTCTTCTCACGCCAAATTTCTTTCATTCCACCGATTAGCTTGAGGCCGTATTGCTCCTTCAAGGCATGTTCTTCTTCTATTCGCTCAGCCTTCCAAGGATGAGCAGGAGTCTGTGTTTTAGGTCGTGAAAACTTAGGTTGGCCCATTCAAATCCCCCCTTACTTTCTCTGAACTCCAAGTGTTAGTCCCGAACGACCATTGCTTCGCAATCGTTGCCCTCGAACTTTGTGTCCACTTCGGTGCCTTAATCCACGGTAAGTCTTCATCTCAGCAAGACGAGCAATGTCATCGTCGCGAGTCATTTTGACTTCCTGGGAGAAAAGATGTGCATCCTCGTTGGTTTCTAAATCACGTTGGCGATTTAACAACCAATGTGGAACAAATGTCGGATAGGAATCAATCACGGAACGAAGTCTATCTTGCTCTTCATCAGATAAATGTCCTCCTAATTTGGATGGATCAATCTCGGCTAATTGGCAAAGACGGCGAGCAGTTCGTTGACCGATACCTTTCACGCTAGTCATTCCCATTCCGATAGGGCGCATCCCATCGATGTCTGCATCTGCGATTCGCAGAATATACAGGAAGTCGTCTCCAAGGTCTTCTTTGTCGGTACTCATTTCTACGGTTCCCCCGTGTTCACTGGTCGCCCAGTGGCCATATAGGCAGCCTCCCGACTTGAAA
>DASCRU010000060.1:0-18198 GCA_034400015.1 Candidatus Thalassarchaeaceae archaeon
GTGGAATTGTATCTACTGTATCTGCAGGAACTAGATTCGCAGTCCCATCTTCTTCTTTTACAAGACGAACAATACGTTTTTCGAGAAGTTTTTCCTTCAAATCTTCAGGTAATTCAGAAATGAGATTCTTGCCACTCAAGATTGCGTCCCAACCTTCAGAATCAAACACCTCATCAAGGCCCGGAAGTCCCAATGAAATTCCAGAAACTACTGGGGGAGAGGAGATTACAGTTCCAGTGTGTGTACTTTCTGAACTTGTAAATTGCATCTGGGGAATTACTTCAATCCAATCAGTAAAATCTTGAATTGAAGTAAACAAAGTAGGGTCAGAATCCGAAACCTGATAATTTGAAATTATTTCTTGGGCAATCGACGCACTAGTTTCTGCATCAACTCCAATCTCACTTAGTGATACTGCTCCCACTAATACTCCAGCAGGGAAACCTACATGTTTGGAAAAAATGTTGGAGATAGAAGTTGTAATTCGCCGATTCGCTTGAAATTCAGTTTCCATTTCCATCGAACTCGATTTAGTCATCAAATTAGGCGTTTCTATAGAGGATGTTTCATTCGAAGATAATGCTCCACTAGGAAGTGGACGAGCACGAATACGGAGAGATTCTTCTTCTGAATTATACTGAATTGCCCCAGTGTCGGAATTAACGGGGTTGGCTCTGAATGCATCTGTATGAATATCTGAGTTTAGAGAATGAATTTCATGACATTTACCTGATACTGCCAACATTCCTAGAGCACCTAAGAAGGAGTTTATTCCACCAGTTTTCGGATGATTTGTAATATTAATCAAGACATCTTCTGATTCTAGAATTTGACTGGCAAATAATGCCAATGCTCTCTTTGGACCCACTTCAAGGAATGCCTTTGCCCCGGCTTCATGCATAGATTGGACCTGAGTTGTCCATTCTACAGCAGATGACATCTGTGGGGCAAGTTTCTCAAGGATTGCTGATTTTATATCTTCATCCACTGGAACTTCATTCGGATAGAATCCTCCATCTACGTTTGCAGTAATTGGAATAGATGGGAGAGAAATATCTAGATTTTCTAGGAATCTCCTCAATGGTTCATTTGCTGGTGCGACAATTTTGCTGTGGAATGCATGACTTGTTTGAAGTTGAACTACTGTTGCACCTGCTGCTTGAAATTTAGCCATTACTTGCTTCATTGGTTCAGTTTCCCCAGCAATAACTGACATGTTTGGTGAATTCTTGTTCGCTGCAATGACGTAACCGTCTGACTCTGACAAAACAGATTCTATCATGTCCAATGGTGCGGTTATAGATGCCATAATTCCCCGATCAGGAACGACAACACTACCCATTTCGGTACCTCTAGCTGCGGCTGCTTGTAATGCATCTTCGAAACGTAAGATTCCTGATACCATTAGAGCAGCATATTCTCCTAGGCTATGTCCAGCAACCATGTCTGGATGAACCCCATGCTGATTGAGGAGTCGTTCTATGGCTAGATCTGCAGTTAACATAGCAGGCTGAGTATATTCGGTCTGCTTGAGTTTCTCTTCAGCAGCAATTTTCTGTTCCGACGTGAGATTGTCTCTAAGAACAAATTCTGAAAGTGGCTCTCCAATGATATTGTTCATCACAACATCTGCCTCTTCCCATGTAGATTTAATCACACGAAATCGCTTAGAAAGATCAAGAGTCATTCCAACATATTGACTGCCCTGTCCTGGATACATATGTGCTAGTAAATCCTCATCTGTAAGAGGGGGGGAATCAGAAATGAAAACATTCTGTTTACTGAGGAATGGCCACTTTTCCCGGTCATTAATAGAGTCTGAAACCATCTTAATGCGTTTCTCCAATATTGCCCAAGAATCCGCTACGATGGCTAAACGAATCCCCTTTGCCTCAAATGATCCCGATAGTTCAGGTAAAACAGATGAAAGTCGTCGACCGGTTGGATTTTCATCGAATGTAGGAGTTCCATCAAACAATATTGAATTCGTTTCCGTAATAAGTTCAAGTAGAGCATTTTGATTTTCAGCATTCAGGAGAAGTAAACCCCCCTCAATCCTCTTGAGTTCCTCCCAATCCATTCCGTCATTCTTGGAAAACGCATCAGCCGCCGCCGTCAACTCTTTTTTGTTCAAGTACTCGTTTCCATCCGCATCAAAATTTGAAGCGTGTTTTAGGAATTCATCCTTATTTTCGATTCCATATTTCTTCAATACATTCTTCAGCACATTTTCTGAAAAACCAGCCTTTGGCCGCATCAAGTATGCATCTCTACGTAATTTCCATTCTGAAGCTAAAGCCGAATGAAATTTTGAATCAAATTGCTCCAATGCACAATGAAAATTCGTTCCCCCAAAACCAAATGCACTAACAGATGCACGTCTAGGATGTGATTTTGGTTTTGGCCAATCCCGTGCTTCAGTTGGTACAAAGAACGGAATTTTTTCCCAATCAAGACTGTTATTTGGTTCAGAAAAACCTGCGGATGGTGGAATAGTTCGATGATGAAGAGCGAAGGTTGCCTTCAGAAGACCGGCTCCTCCTGCGGCTGCCTTCAGATGGCCAATTTGACTCTTGATTGAGCCTACAGCTACACTGCCAACAGCGGAATTTTTTCCGAATACTTCTGACAAAGAAGTGAGTTCAGTAGCATCTCCGACAACTGTACTTGTTCCATGAGCCTCAATCAATTCAACTGATTTAGGGCTATATCCTGCCTGTTGATATGTTCGGGAAAGAGCTTGAATTTGCCCTCTAGTGCTAGGGGCCGTAATTCCTTTACCTCGTCCATCGCTACTGGCCCCTAACCCTCGGATAACAGCGTAAACTTGATCCTGATCGTCAATTGCATCATCTAGCCTTTTTAGAACAAAAGCGGTTGCTCCTTCACCCATCACAAACCCATTTGCACTTGCGTCGAATGGGGTTGAATGAGAAGATGAAAGGGCACCTATGGCACTAAATTTAGCAAAGGTTGCAGGATCCATTGTCCTATCTGAGGCTCCAGCAATCATGAGATCTACTTGTCTTGATTGAAGTAACCGACAAGCATCCAATACTGAAGCAAATGTACTAGCACATGCAGCATCAGTAGCATAATTAGGACCCTGAAGGTCAAGTAAATTCGCAACTCTTCCCGCTACAACATTTGCTAATTCTCCGGGCATTGTATCTTCGTCAACTCGAGGAACACCTTCGGTGATCGACTCTTTGAATGCCTCAACTGAATCTTTAGGCATGCCTGCTTGAACTGCCTTACGTGCAAAGGAATCAGCCCAAACACGATGATTTGAAAGACTCCGATTTTCTCCACCCAATGCATTCGCAAAAACGACTCCTGTCCTAGCATTTGGAAATGTTTTTTCTAAATTATCCCCAAGATATCCTGCGTCTTCTAGAGCAGCAGCGGAAACAGAGACTGCCCATTGTTGACTAAGGTCAATCTGAGTTAGAGTACCTGGTGGAACACGCCATCTCTTCCAATCAAACTCGTATCCTTTTACGAATGCTCCAATCCGAGAATAGGTCTTACCTTCAGGGATATTCTTGGGCCCCCCTTCTAACCAATGATCCGAAACGACCCATCTACCTTCAGGGATTTCTTCGATTGATACATTTGCATCTAGGACATTCTGCCAAAATGAAAGTGCGTCCTTTGAATCTGGGAGAATTGCCCCTAAACCAATAATTGCAATCGGTTCAAAAGGGTCCTGAGGAGCTTCATCAAGTTGCATAGAAACACCTCAATCATTGATGCTCTCCGGGACCATTGTAATGCTATAACCACAATCTACATGCAAAATCTGACCTGTTACAGCTCCACTAAGGGGGCTTGCGAGCCAAACTGCAGCACCAGCAACATCGTCTTGCGTAGTATTCCGTCTAAGTGGCGAATTTCTTTCAACATGATTCAAAATTCTATCAAAACCAGGAATCCCTCCTGCTGCTAGAGTCTTTATCGGACCTGCCGAAATGGCATTCACTCGATGACCACTTTCTCCTAAACGGGCAGCAAGTTCTCTAACCCATGACTCCAAAGCTGCCTTTGCTACACTCATTATTCCATAGTTGGGAACATAACGGGTACTGGCAGCATAAGTCAGAGTGATTGTCGATGACCCGTCATGCAGATAGGGAATCGAATGTCTCATCAGACGTTGCAAAGAATGTGCACTGATTCTCATTGCTAAATCAATGGAATCCATCTCGTTGAAAAGCATGTGTCGATCAAATGTTTCACGTGGTGCAAAACCAATTGCATGAACCACAATATCTGCTTTAGCACCGGGAGATTCTTTTTGCCATTCATCAAAGAATTCCTTTGTTTGTTCATCAGTTGCGACATCGCAAGGGTAGAATGCATCAATTGAATCTAATTGGTCCTTAAGTTGAAACAATCTACTTCGATATCTAGGCTGAAATCCAAGGATTAAGCGACATCCTGCTTTGGCTAAATGTTGACAAATCGCCCAAGCAATCGAATCTTCGGATGCGACTCCGAATATTAGTGCGGTCTTTCCTTCTAGTTCCAACATGGAATCGAACAACCCCCTCTCGATTATCCAACTCGGCCACTGGACGCATATGACCGTTGCCGAAGGATACCCCTTCAATCACCGACATTCGCCATACAGTGTGTCTGGCCAAACCCTATGTATTTTCCATAGAAAGTTGGCGATTTGTTGATGACTCCAGCCAAAACCACCTTCTTCCGTAGGGGTCTGAAGATGCCTGCCAAGTTCATTTGTCCTTTTTGGAACGGTTCGAGGCCCAAGAACTGCACCAGGACGTCTGGGGTCATCGAGATAATCTGTCTCCATTAAGACAGGAGAATGAGTTCCATTGGTAAGAGAATCAAAATCAATAGTTGATGCGATTTTTCCAATGGATCCTCTGCCCATACTCACAGTCACAGGAAGATTTGAGGTGAATGATGGAGAAACATCACCAGGGGCATAATGCCTCAAAGCGATAGAACTTGGATAATTCACATTTTCACAAATTTTACTTAATTCTTGGCAAGTAGATGCCCCTCGATCTTCGACATGAAATTGAACCGGTGCATTTTGAGATGCACAGCGCCGCAATACTTCTTCCAACATCAGGTTGGCTTTATTCCATACCTCCGTTGAAACAGGGAAATGGGGGCGACCAATCTCGCCTATTGCCACACATTCGCCTTTCTGAAAATGAGTTAATGCTAGATCAACGGATGCTAAATGGAGTTCTGTAGAAGTTTCCTCACCAAGTGATTCTAATTGATGAGCCCATACTACTGGATGGGGTCCCAAAACCACCTGCACTCCAAGGTTTGTGACTCCTCTGACATCCTCTGCCATCGACAAAGTCTCGAGATATGCAATTGAAACATCTTCTATTTTCTCAGGCAATTGATTGAATTTAGGTTTGTGAACTAAAATTAGCCGAGTCCCTCCTGCATTCTCAAAATCTTTTGCTGCATCAAGAAAACGCCCCATTCGATCCAAATGCATGTGCCCATCAGTAATGGGGCCAGTCCATTTTTCACCATCCCAGAATGTGGTGGGGTCTTCCATCGTCATCCCTCATTAGAGAGACGAAGACGCTGAAATCGTTTCATCCAATATTCTGCTGCTCGTAGAGCAATTCGATGACTGATTGCTCCAATAATCACAGTCCTTCCATTTCTGAAAACAAGAACTTCCAATTCATGACGCATATCTGCAATCCGAATGGCGTCCAATGTTTCCTCCATTCGAGCAGATGAAAGCACATCTACCGCTTTCTCAATATCTAAAGAAAATGGCATACTACAGGAAGAGGTTACTGGACCAATTTCTGTTTTCAAACCTGAATCTGGTAATCCCAGTCCAAGAAGTAATTCAGAAACAGCCATCCTTGCGAGAATCTCTTTTGTAGAGCCATGAACAGTGATAGAACCACTGCTCACGTCGATAAGAATGGTGTAAGGAGGACTTCTCATTTGTTTGACCAACAGGCTTCCTGAGCGAATTGCTCCAGCTTCATTCACAATAAAATCAGCATCCAATGATTCAGGAGTAATGAATCGGAAAACCTGATTCTCAACTACGAATTCCAAACTCGCCATCATTCTTCCTCCTTTTTCATCTTCTCAGCATCGGGCAAATCCTTCAGAGCCTCAAGGACTCTTCGTATCCTCACCTGGGGTACCGGTACAAGCAGGACCACGGCCTCCTCATCATCAATCTGTCCATTCGGATGATTTCGTAAGGAAGAGAGTGCACCACGTATTCTAGATGCGATTCTATGATTGATTTTATGATGTAAATCATCAGATAAATGAGCGCTTTCCACCATCCACCAAGCTGCAGAAAGAGATGCTGCGATATGATGATCGGCATCATCCCCCGTTGGAACCGTTTCAGTAGCAATTGATTTAGCGATACGCATCATCCTTCTTACAGAACCGATACTACGAACAAGATTTCGAAATCTTGTTCGTTCTTCAACACCTTGGAGAGTTATTTCTACCCATTTATCATCATCCAAATCCGGTTCTAAAAACCAAATTGGTTTCCCACCATCTTTTGCCTTTTTATACATCGAAAATGGTATTGGATCAGGAAAACATCCAATTGTTTTCCGATCCAATAATGACATTTCTTTGACCATTTTTCCTGAATGACCCATTTGAGCAATCATTGCATCTCTTACGATATTGGGTGATTTCTTCTCTTCTTTATCTTGATCAATCCAAAGCAGGGGGTCTTCTGACGAGACCATCAATGCTAATCCATCCCATTCTTGGGTAGATTCTGAGAATTTGACCAAGGGAGCGAATGGAAGAATTCTGATTATCCCTCCTTCAGGGTCACTCCAATCTGTGCATGCCCAATCCAAAGAAATGCCAGAAGACATATTTCGGATCACTTCTGCTCTGCAAGCCAGTCTCTAAGTTGGTCAATTGACCAGCCCATATCGAAATAACCCTGAATAGTATTCTCATCCCAGAATGTGAATTCTTTGAGGGCCTTTTCCATTTCTGTTTCTTCCTTAGGGGGGCCACGAGAAGGTGGACCACGAGAGGGGGGGCTTCTTGCTTTTAGAGGTGAAACTGCCTCACCATCTGGTAAGAAGTCATCATCTTCAATGAAATCATCGTCATCATCGCTACCTCTACTAACAAACACAAATATTCCAACGACTACAGCAATCAAGAGAATCGCCAACAAAGCAATCAATCCGATGGTGGCGGCGTCAAATCCTGCGGCATCATCTGATTCAGCAGTAACAGGGAAGGTAGTAGATTCAGCAATTACGTCCCCTGTATCGTTGTTTACAATTTGATATTTCACATTAACTTGAGGTGTTGCAAAATCTCCCATGGGTATTCTCCATGAATAATCTTCCAATGGTTGGATTTCAATTGGAGTTGAAACTTCCTTGGATGATTGTACTTGCCCACCTACTACAGTGACTACCTTGCAAGTGAAGTAACCTGCCTTGTTTCCATTGTTCGATACTGTGGCGATAATGTCTAGACTTTGCCCTACAGCAGGTGTATTATCTGAGACCACGAGATTCTTAATTTCAAAATTTGCTGACTCGTATCTTAACTCAAATACACCGCCATCGAATCCACTCTGGTAGTTTCCTGCTCCAGAAATCACATTTCCAGCAGAGTCAGTACCTGAAATCCAGAAACGGAGTTCAACCCCAGTCAAATCACTAGGAAGAGTAGCGTTCCAGAGATTTATACAATTCACAGTGGCTTTGATTGGATCAGCATTGGTGTCCAAATCCATTGGCACACTGAAATGTGCGACTCCAGGGAAGGCTTGGTAATATTCGGTCCAATTCCCGCCATCTTTGAAATACATCCAATTCAGTACAACATTGCCTTCTTGCAACTTTTGACGCTCTTGAATGAATGCCTTAACACTAACACAATCAAATTGAGTAGACGAAATTATTCCAGGTCCAATCTCTTCTGCATCTTCATCGGTAATTTCCCAAGAACCTGTATTTACCGCACTAGGTGCCTCACTATCTACATTGACGTAAAATATGCTGTCTACAGGAGAGGTTCCATCAGTTGCACCAGATGGCAAACCAATCAATGAGAAAGTATAGGTAAATGCATTCGATTGAGTCGGAGCAGGATGCAAGATGTCGAATGTACCATTCTCGAATGGATAGTCAGTTACCTGAGATGGCGCATAGAAGAAACCACGAGAACCATCTGGTTGAACCTCTTGACGTTCAATTCTCAACGTCAGTGGGACCTGTGGATTGATGATGATTCCATCTGCAAGACGCTCAGAGAAAGCATACTGGCCACTAATCAGAAGCATATCTCCAGGATATACGAATCCTGCCTCTCGGTTCCCTACATCGGGAGTGATGAATCCAATGGTATCTTCAACAGTAAATGTAGAACGATCTAACTTGAAACTATCAGAATACTTCCACCTTTGATTGTAATTTCCTGTTTGAGATGAAATGGTCGTCCAACCACCATTGTTTGGATCAAAATCTGTTACTTCTATCTGTGGTGTAACTATTCCTGGCACTGTCGAAATTGACCATGCAAGAACAATTGGGATGTCTAGGATGAAATCAGTCTCAAACGGGTCAATCAGAACTCCCCCATCAGTTCGACGCATCTCTGCTCCTTGTCCATCGGTTGCTAAATCTAGAACTGTAATCCAAGGAGAATTCGTCCAAGCAGTGTCATTGGTTGGCCAATAATTGATTACGATATCGTCTGAAACAATTGGATTCAAATTTATTCGAACTTGAGCTATGTCGCCCCAGCCATTTCCATCTGAACCAGTGACTCTGAGATGGTATGTGTTACCTCCATACATGGTGGTATTCGCGCTGGTTAATTCAGTACCATAACTGTCTTGAATTTTGAAAGATGTTACGCTCGGCTGAAGAGTTGCCATTGCTTGGTAAGTAATCAAATCAAATCCAATACCCGGTCCACCAGACCCAGTAACTGAATTACCTCCTATATCGGTACCCGATACAAACAGACTAACTAACGGACTGTTCGGTAAACCCTGGTTTGCAATATCACTAAAACACTGAGTGCCTAGATTATCAATCATGTAATATGATTCATTACTTTCTGTTTGCCTTACAAGAGAAACTTGTGCATATTCGCCAACATCTGCAATACGATCTAGGTTCACATCATGATCTTTCTCAACCCAATAATTGAGGTCAAGAGACTCCGGGGCGGTTGGATTATCTCTTACAACTACACGGAAAGTTTGGCAAGCTCTTGCTGGAATCCAAGTGTTATCTCCAAGTTCTCGCCATGAAGATCCCTCCATTACGCTGATGTTTACTAATTGAGGTGCAAGAGGATCCATTGAAACTTGCAATCGTATTCCACAATCTAGATCTGGATTGTAATTTGAAGGAGGGCAGAGTTCATCTCCTCCGGTGAAATTTGCCATCTTAAATCGATATGTTCGTGCTCCAGCAGTTTGAGTTGGTAATGTTGGAGACCATGTGAAATCTCCACCTACTGTGCCTCCCATTCGGTCTACTTCTAGCCAATCCTCAGTTTCTGTATTTGATGTATTCAACTCCTCCAATACAAGGAAATAATTCGAAGGGTCAGGTGAAATATCAAGGTTTTCAAAACGAACCTTTCCGGTAAGAACAAGTGCTTGACTGCTCTTAACATTTGAAAGATCAGTTTGTTCTACATTTGCTTGATTATATACTCTAAATTCAGTAATTCCTGCATCATTTTCCACAGCATTTCCAACTGATGGCTGAAGAGATTCAGCGGCAGGTAATCCAACTACTCCAGTATCGCTAATTGAAGAAGTGTAAATCTGCACAAATTCCGTATCATCCCAATCTGAAGAAACGCGGAATCTCCAGTTGATCTGCATGGGTACTGCCGCATTCGTTACACTTACTGCTAATGAGAGCCCATCAACGGGATCAGATACTTCCCAAAATGTATCGTTAGATATAGTGTATTGTAACTCAATATTGCCTCTTGAAGTTTCCATCAACAGAGAGGCGCCAGCGAGCGCCTGTCCTTGGCTAGTCACACTGTGAGTTGTTACAATCTCGTAGATGTTTCCGTCATCGTACAGTCCAGAGAAACCATTTGTCAGAGAAATCGTACTGGAATGGCCCGTACTCGTCGTGATGCTTAGTTGGCCCAAAGAGATCCCCCCTCCAGTTTCTGAAGACCATTTCATTGGGACATCTACAGATCCGGCAACAGCATTGCCCATTGCAACACCTTGAGATAGTTCACGTGCCAAATTGTTTCCATCTGTAATTACACGTTCCCAGTCATAATTTATCATCAAATCTCTGAAAGTAATGCTAGAACCAATAGTTGCACTGCTACTCTCAACCTTCATTCTGAATAAAATCCATTCATTCCCATAGGAGTCTTCCCAAGAAGTAGGTACGACACTTGAATCATAATCTAGAATTGTGTTCAAAGCCGATGGAAAATCTCCAAATTCATTGAAGAGTAATTGGGGGGCGAAATCAGTTGAACCTTCTGGAAGAACCGCAATTAATTCTTCTTGAGCCGCAGCGGCAACATAAATCTCTACATCAGAAATCTGATTGTTTTCAAATCCTAGTAGAGCATTTGTCACATCAGCCCCTCTTGGAAGCATGAATGTAGCTCCTTGGCCTACACCTCCGGCAGTGAGGGTTACAGTTGAGGATGAAGACCCAATATTTTCGCCATCTACCGTTCCAGAACGGAACATTGTTTGTTCGCCAAATGCGCCAAATGCTGATTCTACCATCCCCCATTCGATGTCACCATCTCCTCCAACATCCAAAGAAATTCCAGTGGCATAATGTGCGAATTCAAGATCGGCATGTATTCCAGTTAATTCACATTGAACACTGGAATAATTTGCTCGAATTCCAAAACTCTGAATTCCTGCTGAGAACTCATGCCGAGTGTTGTTACTTATCGTAATGGAAGGACCTGCGACAGAAATAGATTGAGGATTGTTAACAAATACCTCAATAGCAGGAGTTCCGTCAGGACAATCATCAGTAATATAAGGTGTAATTGCCGTTATTGTTTTGGAGAATCCAGTTCTAGCCAATGGAGGAGAGTAACTAGAATCTTCCCATAATGGCATTACACCAAAATAAGAATCAGACGTAGGTGAACTAATCCATTTCCCCGGCAAAGGCCAGCCGTTATATTCATCCACTCCGATTGAAGTGTTAAATCCGAAACTGAAGCGGGTCCCTATATTGAAACCAAACAGTTCAGGGCTGTTCAATTGATTAACGCCAGAATCAAAATTTAAGCGGAGATCAATTGACGGGTAAGTATCTGTATCAATGTCCCAGAGTTCAATAATTGATCCTTCAAGTCCGGAAAGAGAGTTTCCATTGCGGTCAGGAATAATGTTGGTACTTCCTGGCTGTAATACATCAACACTCAATGAACCATCTCCGGGAACTGTAGCATCTAAATTTAGGAATCCAAAACCATTTGGAGAATTTGTGCCCAGGTTTGAACTACTTGAGAACGTACGGAAAGTAACGCTACCAGATGATGGCAAAGTATCACCAATCCTCAAGGCATCAATGTACCATCCTTGCAGTTCTGGACTTACTGGAGGGTCAGCAACATCGTTCTTTTCCATTACGAATTTTAATCTAACATATTCTCCTTCATAACTAGATAGGTCAAGTCCAACATTTGCCCAACCACCAGTACTTGCTGTTTGAGAGTTATTTGAGGTTCCTCCAATAAGATTAGCTCCTGTTGGAAATGTATACTTGTTACACTTCGTTGTTACTTGATTCACAGAAGTTCCACGCTGATAGATTCCATTTCCCCCTCCAATTCCAGAAGTATTTGAGAGTTGGAATGGCAAGAATTCAAATGATCCCCATGAAGAACCGTCAGCTGATGATTGAACCATCACATATGCGCAATCTTCGTAGTATACATTTGTTCCAGCTCCGGCACTTCTGTAGTACATATTGTGCAAAGACATGAAGGAGGCATCGGATTTCCCTGCCCATACATATACCGATTCTGTGGTCAACTCATATTGGAATTCACCTGCAGAAGAACGATAGTCAACACTATCGAAATTTGTACCATAGCACTTGTCTCCTGAACCACACTGAGAAATTGGAAAACCGTTCTCAGGTTCGCCAATTTCCCAATTGTTATCCATCATGCCATCAACTGCAGGGCCGACGGTGTAATCTACAGGATTCTCAAAATCTTGATTGTAGCCCAAAGAGAATAGGGATAGAGTGGTATCATCTTCTGTGAAATCACTGGTTGATGAATATGAGGTAAAACCCCCATTATAGAGTGGATTCCACAAAAATTCCCCATATCCAGTGGAGTAAGCATCGTATCGTTCTGCATACCCATAATCTATGGCATCAGTTGAAACTACCATGCCAGCAGCATTTACTGTCTCACCTTCTGGTAGACTAATCGATCCAGATACTGAATCTGAATATGTAGAGGGGTCATCTAGCGAGATATCGACGCTTGATTGGCCATTTGAATAGGTATTTACTGATGCTGCTTGAGCCAACCCTATTGTCAACATCAAGGCGGTAATAAAAAACGCCATCGTGCGTTGTGTTCTGTTTGTCTGATTCATTTTCTGCCACTCCTCACCGTACGGTGGGTATCCCGTGGACGTTTCGCCACCTTAAAACTCCACTCATGGATGGGCAGAATAAATGGAGTATGGAATTTTGACTCAAGAAACACTGTTCAAACAGAAAGTGAATGGCTTGGTTGAAATGAGAGGGGCGCTGACGGAGTATTGATGAACGAGCCGTATTCCACTGATCCAGTCACAAAAATGGATGAGGTTTTTCCTCAACATACGAATTCATACAATACCTTATTTGGAGGAAGGCTGCTAAGCATTATGGATACAGCTGCAGGCATGGTATCCAGTAAATTTGCTCACCGAGAATTTGTGACTATTTCCATTGATTCTCTCAAGTTCAAACGTCCAGCCTTTCAAGGTGATTTAATAGAAACTACAGCAAAGGTAGTTCACACTAGCACTCATACTGCTGGAGTGTATGTAGTTGCACGTCGGTTGAATCGAAGCGAATGGGAAAGAGAAGAAATCTGTGAGGGGTTCTTTTTCATGGTAGCAATTGATTCTCAAATGAGGCCTATCCCTATCCCTCAATTTGAACCTTCAACCGATGAGGAAAGGGCATTATGGAACCGAGCACAGGATGCAAGAAATGCAATGAAAAAATCTGATTCATGAGATATTTTCGATGAAGGATGTGAAGAAATGTCGGTTCTCAATGTATTTTGCTTCTCAGAAGAGGATTTTGCTAGAGAATTAGGGAAAAGGACTGATGATCGGGATGTTGAATCTTACGTATTTAAGGAACTGAGGGGTGAATCACAAGATGCTCTGACTTTTCTGCGTCCCCGAAAACATCCCGATCGATTAAGACCATTACTTGCGAGTTTGGACATCGCAGATTCGGCTATAATTGAAATTCGACGGGTAGATGCGTCTCTTGGTGAAGTTTTAGTCGCGGCGAGTGTTGCTGGAATCGAGAGAGGGTTAGTAGTAATCAATGCAGAAGAAGGTGGCTGGGTCGACCCAGATCAAGTCAAGAAAATTCTTGAACAAGCAGGTCTTCAAACATGGAAGATAATCGATAAATTCGATCCACATGTAGTGAAAGACGTGGTTTGGAATTTTCTTGATGAACTTTCTGAAATCCGAGAAGAGAGAACTTCAAAGAAATCATGTGTCCCAATAGATCAACATTTCAATGTGAAAGGAGTTGGATTAGTAGCAATAGGTACAGTGCAGAGTGGTTCGTTGCAAAAACATGACAATATTCTAGTTACTCCTGGTGGCCATACTGGAGTAATTCGTTCACTTCAAGTTATGGATGTAGATGTAGATCAGGCAAATTCAGGAGACCGTGTGGGGATTGCAATCAGAAATATGAAGGATGGTTCACTAGAAAGGGGGGCACTCATTTCAGTAAAAGGTCATGAAGATATACTCGAAACTCATGACTCCAGTTCTTTCAAATTGGTTCAAGCACCCTTCCAAAAAAGAGAAGTAGAGCTCGGAATGGTGATTCATGCCTCAATTGATTTACAATTTGTAGTGGGAAGAGTTACAGCAATAGAAAATCAACGGATTACAGTGGAATGGGATGCACAATTGACAATTAGAACTGATTCCGATAGGAGATTAATTCTGAGTCAACTTGATTCAATTCCAATGAGAATTCTAGGTTTTGCTATTGAGATTAAAAAAGTATGATTGGCGTTGTGGCTAGAACGGTAAAATCAACCAATTAGACATTTCAAATGATAAAATGTATAAGTCAAAAGTGAACATCTTCCTTCCGGATGCACTCTGAAGAAGGACCCAATGGGGTCCGACCAGAAGAGGGGGATGCCGAATCTTTCGGCTCTCTTCGACTGGTCGGAAGCGAAGGACGATTTCGCACATTACTATCCGATGAGGGTTTGAGACTCTCTCGTTCTGATGGCAGAGGTGTCCGTTTGAATTTAACCGCAATCGAGACTATTCGTATGACGTCTCAGGCAGGTGTCCCATCTGGATGGGTTGTAATGTCTATTGTTTTGTTGTTTTATGGAATTCGACTTGCCCCCCCCGGTTCGAATATTTGGGCTATAGCGATTTCTGGGATTGTGATTTTATCTTGGTTAATTTATCGAAGAGAAATCTTGAGTATTACTACTACAAATGGAGATAGACATCGAATTCATGGAAGAAAAGAGAATCTGAATCGTCTAAGAGAATATTTGGGAATGATGTTGGATGGAACCTCTCTTTCCGAGGTCAAGGCAATAATTGAAATTTCATCATCCACAAAACCATCAGTTCATGATGAAATTATTTCAAGCATGAACAATGAAATGGATTTGGCAAAAGCATTGGCAACCCATGCAGGAATAGGTGGTTTTAGAGAAACAGATATTGAAAACCCTGTTAGTCAAAATATTGTAACAGATGAATTCTTCAATCTTCTTGCAACATCGAAGGAAACACCAACAATGCCTGAAACTGGAATTTTTGGTTCTGCACATAGGGAGAGAGCAAACGTTGCACTTTCAAATTCAGATTATAGAGATGCATCCAATGCATTTGATGCACCTTCCTTTGAAGAACAATCGGTTTCATCTGATGAAGGTATTTTTGGCAATCTATTCGATTCGGTTGAAGAAAATGAGGCACCCCCATTACCTTTGAACTATGGACGCCCATCTATCCAAGAAGATCTTGAATTAGCACAACGAACGTACGCAGAAGTGACTTCAATCAATCGAGAAGAGCGACAGCTCCCTGTGCCTACTAGGGCACCAAGTAGTATGCAGCTAATACGACAGGCACAGGAACAGTTCGAAATCCCTTCATCAAGCGTGCTCCCACCCCCGGCGTATAATGCAATACGGGAAGAATGCCAATCTTCGGGATTAGTTTCAGATGCAAAAAAGAAAGAAATTGTTGAAGCCGAACTCATTTCGGATGAGATTAAGCGAGAAATTCCCAGTGGATTAAATGAATTCCCAAGTCTTTCTAGAATGTTGAGACGCCCTGATCATCAATCTCGACTAGTTTACAAAGCTCCTGCAAGAAGTAGATCTAGTACTGTGATGAACTTACTTAGGTCGTTCCGTCCACAACATGCTACTAGAAGGGCGATGAGTCTTCTTCGACTTCGTAGTGACCAAGATTATCAAGCTCAAAGGTCGTCTTCACTTGGTTTGATGTCTAGGAGCCCAGGTGGGCAATCAAATAGAGATGGTTATTCTGCAGCAATGGAATCGATTGCGGCTACTATTTCTAGCCGCGACATAGCATCACCTGTAGATAGGCTGAAACTAGAAGAATTAAACCCAACAAAGGATTCTCAAGACGATAGTCAATATCCTGGAATGAGAAGACTGGGTTAATTTGTAATTACTAGATTAAGAATGTCCCAGAATGTGAGGATGATTCTCTAAGTATTGAATTGTTACTTCTCGATTCAAGAAATCTCTCTCATTCATGATTGATTTGTGGAGAGGGATTACTGTATCTACTCCTATAATTACTACTTCTGCCAATGCTGCTCGACTTCTTGCAATCGCTTCACCTCTATCTTTTCCCCAAACGATTAATTTCGCCAGTAATGAATCGAAACATCCCGGCATGTCATATCCTACATGAGCATGTGTATCTACTCTAATTCCTGCCCCTCCTGGGAAATGACATTCCCATAGTCTACCAGGAGATGGAATGAAAGTAGAGGGGTTTTCAGCATTGATTCTAAACTGGATTGCATGTCCGTTAAATTTGATATCCTCTTGATTCAAAGGCAATGATTCTCCAGCAGCAATCCGAATCCCTAACTGAACTAGATCTTCACCGGTTATCATCTCAGTAACTGTATGCTCAACTTGCACCCTTGGATTCACCTCAAGGAAATAGAATTCTCCTTGAGAATCCCGTAGAAACTCAAATGTTGCTAACCCTCGATATCCTACGGCTTCAGCACCTGCACAAACTTTTGCACCTATCTCTGCACGTACTTCTTCTGATAACCAAGGCCCCTCTTCCAATAATTTCTGATGACGTCGTTGAATACTACAGAATCGTTCTCCAAAATGAATAGCTTTCTTTCCATCTGCTAATACTTGAAATTCGATGTGTTGGGCTCCTTCAATATACTTCTCAACAAAAACTCGATCATCCCCAAAGGCACTCCTTGCTCTAGATTGACAGAGATTCAAAGCGGATGTAAATTCTGATGATTCTTGTACTATTTGCATACCTATTCCACCCCCTCCAGCAGCAGCCTTGATTATGACTGGATATCCAATTTCGTTAGCAAGAGAAATAGCTTCTTCACTAGTTGAGACGGATTCACTACTTCCTTTGGCGACAGGAAGTCCAGCCGCTTCCATAACTTTCCTAGCTTCAATTTTATCTCCTAGAAGATGAATTACATCTGAAGATGGACCAATGAATGTAATCCCCTCTTCTTCTAATCTTTTTACAAATTCTGCATTTTCTGCAAGAAATCCATACCCTGGATGTACGGCGTCAACTCCCATCGATTTGGCGGCTTGGATTACAGCCTCTATATCCAGATATGATTCTAATGGATTAGAACGTAATATCGAACGGGCATTATCTGAGAATCGAACAGGAGTAGACAGGCGGTCTTCTCTCCCATGTATCATACAGACTTCTACTCCGAGTGTTCTCAAAGCACGCCCTATTCTAAGCGCGATTTCGCCCCGGTTCGCTATCAACACTCGGTTGAACATGATGTCTCGATGAACAATGCGGTTGATGATGAAATCGGGTCAATACACATCTCTAAGGTATCTCTTTTCATCTTTCATCATTCGTTGTTCGACATAATGAGTCGCTTCTTCATTCGACATGTTTCCATTTTCAGCACAGATTTCAATTAGCGTTTTGTGAACATCTTTTGCCATGTAATTTTTATCGCCACAGACATAGAAATATCCTCCTGCTTCTATTCTAGCCCAAATTTCAGCACCATTTTGTGCCATCAAATGTTGAACATAGACTTTCTCATCTCCTTCTCGAGACCAAGCTAAATCGATTCGCTCTAAGTTTCCACCCGATTGCCATGCTTCAATTTCCTCGCGATAGTAGAACTCGCCTTGTTCAGTCCAATCTCCGAAGAACAACCAATTCTTTCCTGTTGCACCATCTATTTCTCTCTGTTGTAGGAAGGCACGGAAAGGTGCAATTCCTGTGCCTGGCCCTACCATTATGATATCAGTAGAACCATCTTTTGGAAGAACAAAACTTCTTGTTGGCGACATAAAAACAGGAACAACAGATTCTCCAGAAACACAACGATCTGCTAAGAAGCCAGTAGTTAATCCAGTACGATCTCGATCGTGATGATTGTATCTTACAATCCCCACTGTTAGGTGGACTGTTCCAGATTCAAAATTCGGTGATGATGCGATAGAATACAATCGAGGTTTAAGCGCATCCACTCCATCTACAAACTCCTGCGCATCAAGCTGAAGGTTTGGAAAATCCTCAAAGAAATCTAGATAATCTCTAGACCAAATGTAATCTTCCATCATTTGGGGATCGTTTACGAGTGATACCCACAATGCTTTCTCAGGGTCATCAATTGGACCTAGTGGAATATAATTCTCTGGTAAGTCACTTTCTGTATT
>DASCRU010000061.1:0-3272 GCA_034400015.1 Candidatus Thalassarchaeaceae archaeon
GATACTTGATGATTCATGTGATTATAGAAGTCCGAAAAAGATAGAATTTCCGGGAACGTTCATAGGCCAACGCGGATGGCTGAAAACCCCGTTGATTGCATGAAGTACATCGTGGTCTCGGGGGGCGTCCTCAGTGGAATTGGTAAAGGAGTCACCGCGAGTAGCGTCGGCGTTCTGATGAAATCCCTAGGATATCGTGTTACTGCGGTCAAGATCGATCCCTATCTCAATTCAGATGCTGGAACAATGAGTCCATTTGAACACGGCGAAGTCTTTGTTTTGGATGATGGCGGCGAGGTTGACCTAGATCTCGGCAATTACGAACGATTTCTTGATGTCACACTTAATCGAGACAATAACCTCACCACTGGAAAGGTGTATTCTTCGGTGATAGAGAGGGAGAGAAAAGGAGATTATCTTGGTAAAACAGTACAAGTTGTCCCTCATATTACAAATGAGATTCAAGATAGAATAGAAAGAATTGCACACACTCCTTCAGATGGTAGTGATGAAACTCCTGATGTATGCGTCATAGAATTGGGTGGTACAGTAGGTGATATTGAATCCGCTCCCTTTGTTGAGGCACTTCGTCAATTTCAATTCCGTGTTGGCCGTGAAAATATTTGTTTCCTCCACGTCAGTCTTGTACCAGTCATCGGAGTTGTTGGTGAACAAAAGACCAAGCCTACTCAACATTCCGTGAAGGGTTTGATGGCTTCAGGTATTCAACCTGATTTCTTGGTATGTAGGTCATCTGAACCAATATTGGCAGATGTTAAGACCAAGCTTTCTCTTTTCTGCCATGTTTCAGAATCTTCAGTTTTCAGCGCACATGATGTGTCAAACATATATCGCGTTCCGATGATGTTAGAGGAACAAGGTGCTACAACAGGTATTTGTGACCGTTTAGGACTTGAGATTTCCACAGATCGGCCATTGTTAGAAGAATGGGCTGCACTTGCTCAAAGAATGGATGAATTAAGTGGAGATGTTCGAATTGCAATGGTTGGAAAATATACTGGGTTATCAGATTCGTATCTGAGTGTTATCAAAGCACTCCAGCATGCAACTCTTGCCGAAGGAGTAAATCTGCATATTGATTGGATTGAGGCATCAGATTTAGAGTCTTCAAATGAAGGAAGTGATGAACATACCCGGTCATGGTCATTGGTGAAGGGAGCCAATGGAATTCTGGTTCCTGGAGGGTTTGGAGATAGAGGAATTGAAGGTAAAATTTTAGCGGCAAAATATGCTCGAGAGAACAAAGTTCCATACTTGGGCGTTTGTTTAGGATTGCAAATTGCAACCATTGAATTTGCGAGAAACGTCCTTGGATTATCGGGAGCAAATAGCACTGAATTCGATGAAGACACACCTCATCCAACTGTAATTTTCATGCCCGAAGGTAGTAGGACACATATGGGTGGAACAATGCGATTAGGCAGTAGACAAACCAATTTGCAAACGACAGATTGTGCCGCTTACCGCCTGTACAATGGTGTTATGGAAATACATGAACGTCATCGCCATCGATACGAGGTCAACCCAGAAATGGTAGAAGATCTTGAAGCTGCAGGTTTACGATTTGTAGGAAGAGATACTGAGGGAATTCGAATGGAAATCATTGAGATGGTTGGACACCCATATTTCTTCGGAACGCAATATCATCCTGAGTTTAAGAGTCGGCCTAATCGACCAAGCCCACCATTTCATGGTTTAATCAAAGCGGCACTTGGCCGAGAATTTTAATCATTCATATTGAGAGCAACCTCGACAATAGTGGCGTTGGTATGCTGGAATGAATACTAGTCCTGGTGCACC
The DNA here is from genome assembly GCA_034400015.1 of Candidatus Thalassarchaeaceae archaeon. Classification (GTDB taxonomy): domain Archaea; phylum Thermoplasmatota; class Poseidoniia; order Poseidoniales; family Thalassarchaeaceae; genus MGIIb-N2. Next base: position 1,822 of record DASCRU010000061.1, read on the forward strand.
ACATTTTCCACACGGTCGATCGGTCGGAACCATTTCTCCTTGTTGGGAACTTGAAGCGGGGGTACTTGCTTCTGCAGCTGCCATGTTTGCTCCAGTAACCACATCAGTTCCACTACGTGTGAAAAGGAAAATTCCAATTCCTAAGATAATTAGAATGATTACTGCGATTCCTACAAATACTGCAGTCGCCATACTTCCTTGAGCATCTTCTGATGAAGGTGTATTATTCACTCCGTCTCCATTTTCTTCATTGGCATCTAGAAGGTCACATGTTCCATCTCCATCTTCATCTGGAGGTAAGGAATCCGCGTCTAATGGATCACTGCCGCAATCAATTTCTTCTTGATCACCTGCACCATCATTATCGTCATCTGGGTCGATGTTTCCTCCATAACCATCGAGATCTACATCACTCCATTCTGTACTATCATTAGGAAATGCATCATCGACATTTGGAGTACCATCTCCATCTTTGTCGTCATCAAGATCATCTACAATTCCATCTTCATCCATATCAGGACATCCTAATTTCTCTCCTGTAGAGGTGCCAAATTCGAATGGGCAATCATCGGCATTATTTCCTGTCTCATTATCTCCGAATCCATCATTATCTGAATCATAGATTTGAGTTGCATCTTCAGGGAATCGGTCAAAGTCATCAAACGCCCCATCTCCATCAGTATCCCTCTCAGTAGGAGCACATCCCTCAGAATCTACCTTGTCTACATCGTAGTATGGTGTGTTGGGACATAAATCACCAAGGTCATTTATTCCATCATTGTCTGAATCTCGATTAGATTCGTCACAACCTTGGTTGTCTACGACTGTATTAACTGGAGTTCCAGGACACTGATCTATTGCATCAACAACCCCATCATCGTCTGTATCTCGTTGACTTTCTCCGCAACCATCAGAATCTACTTGCAAGGCCTCATTTGAGTTGGTATATGGGCACAAATCTTCGCTATCTAATACACCATCGTTATCATCGTCTCTTTGTGATGTGGAGCATCCGTTACTATCTGAGACTTCACCGAATGGTGTGTTTGGACAACTGTCTACGTTATCAGCTACCAAATCATGATCTTGTTCGGTGGGTTCTCGGGTAAGATGCACCACTGTTCCATTGTCTTCTCTATCGAAAGAGAATACAGTCTCCCATCCGTTTTCATCTGTAACAATTTCAACATAGTAACCTGAATTTCTTGAGTGACTGATAGAACTCTGTTCCCATCCATTTGGCGTTTGTGCAGCCACTATAACTCCAGCATCATCTGGACTGAACCAAGCAATATGTGGACGATTTGCATCGTCCACAGTCACTGAAGGGTAAACACCAGTGGTTGTATCAGATGGTCCTAAGTCAATGATTGACCCAACACCATTTGAATCGTAATCGATAAGCAAGATATTACACTCGTGAATAGAATCACAATCCGAATCTCCACTTG
>DASCRU010000062.1:0-1364 GCA_034400015.1 Candidatus Thalassarchaeaceae archaeon
ATCAGTCATTCTTCATCACTTCCTCTTCAACCCAATCGTATCCGTTTTCTTCGAGTTTATTTGCTAGTTCAGGTCCGCCTGACATGACGATTTTACCATCAATCAAAATATGAACTCGATCTGGTTTCACATGCTCTAATATGCGATTGTAATGAGTTATGATTAGTGCTCCAGAATTAGTTCCTCGAATTGCTGCATCTACTCCTTGGGCAACAGTCCGAATCCCGTCAATATCTAAGCCTGAATCGGTTTCATCTAGAATTGCTAATTGTGGTTTTATCAACATCATTTGTAGAATCTCAAATCTCTTTTTCTCTCCACCACTAAATCCATCATTTACATACCTTGAAAGGAAGGAACGGTCGAGGCCAAGTTGTTCCATTCCAGTTTTCAATAGAGTTCTAAATTCGGTTCCTTTAGCCGCTTCTTCACCATTGATTGCAGCTACTGAGCGCCTTAGGAAGTTGCCCACTTGAAGCCCAGGCACTGAGTGAGGATATTGAAAAGACAGAAATACGCCTGCTCTTGCCCTTTCATAAGATTCCATTTCCAGCAAATTGTCGCCATTGAGATGAACTGTTCCATTAGTCACTTCATAATCGGGATGCCCCATCAAAACATGAGCAGTTGTTGATTTTCCACTTCCATTTCTCCCCATTACTGCGTGGACTTCCCCAGGGAAGAGTTCTAAATTAATTCCATTCAAGATTGAGGTGTCTCCGATAGAGGCTTTTAGACCATTGATTTTGAGAAGAGGGACCTCACTCATATCACTCACGAACCGTCGAAATATTTGTCCCTTATGAATTACATGTTTCTAATACCGTCTAGGTTAATTGCATGGAACACTTGAGTAGAATGAGGGACAGTGTATGTCTGATGATATCGCTGAACAATATCGGGCCCAAATTCGTCTACAGATGAATGAAGAAGCATCGCGACGCCTGCAAGAAGTTGTTGACCCTCGTGAAGATGCCCGAGTCCTCTCGATTCCTATTGTGGATTTAGTGGGTGATTCTGATTTCTCCAGCCCGGAACAAGGAATTCATCCTGATTTGGTTCCTTCCCTCATGGCTCGTTTAGGAGAGGTACGTGCAGCATTAACAGGCCATGGTGGAGCATTGACTGTCAGAGATGGAGAGGTTGATGGTGAATTCGTCAGGCTTGTAATTGGTTTAGATGGAGCATGTGTTGCTTGTGGAGCAGCCCCAAATACCTTATCTGGAATCCAGAACGATTTACTAGCTGACGATAATATTCAATCAGTACTTTTCGATATTGGGATTCTCGAACATTTTGATGGCATAGTGAGAGAATTTTTGTTGGAGAAAAGTGGCGTGACCTTTTGTTAATCTTCTTTGAGC
>DASCRU010000063.1:0-4777 GCA_034400015.1 Candidatus Thalassarchaeaceae archaeon
ATGATCCTGTAATGTTGGGCGCACTTGGTGGTTTGAGACTCTCAATGGAAGTCCCTACCGATATGTGGTCAACATTGAATCTAGCATCACGTTAAGGGTCATTCAGATTCAGTATATGCTGATGGCACCAAAGGGTCGCTACAATGTGGGCAAGTGTCCGAAGCCTGTAGTTTCTCTAGAACGATTCCTAGTAAACTTCCACATGATGGACATGATGCTAAGACCTCATTATCTGCGGTATAACGTAGATGTGCAAGAGCAACAGCGCCCCCGGAATACCATTGTTTGTAATCCAGGTTCTCCATTCGTTTAACCCGTATAATGCCCAATCCTGCGAGTATCATGACCAATATTGCATCCAACATTACACCATTCATTAACCAAACAATTCCCATTAATCCCAAAATTGTGGAAGACATGAGATATGCAACTTGTCCTGCACGAATGCCAATGACACTACCTCTTTTTGTGAAGCGAAATGCACAGATTCCTTGCAATCCAGCAATTGCAAATGCTGGCCCAATGAGGGTGCTTCCTAAACTCCCCACAATCCATGCTGCGGTGAGGCCATTTAGAACTAGAAAAATCGATTGATGTTTGTGACTCTGTTTGAGCCCATACTCGACATCAGACAAGTCGTTCATGAGCCGCGGAGGAGGGTGACCATCATCATTCTATGTAATCGACGACCTATTGAGGACGTACCCTTTCGTCGTTTCATGCCGAGGGACGTAGACGTCGTTACTCAGGGGACTTCTCTTGAAGGAAGGAGGATACTGCTCGGCATCACAGGTGGGATAGCTGCTGTTGAGAGTGTTCGGTTAGGTAGAGAACTTAGGAGGCATGGTGCAGAACTACATGTCATCATGACTGAAGCCGCTACCAAGGTCATCACCCCCTTGGCTGTTCGTTGGGCAACTCAGGCTACTGTGGACGTGGAATGGTCTGGAGACATGCCACAATTGGATGGTTTTGATGCCATTCTTGTTGCACCTGCAACTAGAAACACACTTTCGAAACATGCCAATGGAGTAATGGACACTCCTTTGGCAATGGCTCTTGCAGCCGCAACAGGGAATAATACTCCAATACTATTGGTTCCATCAATGCATGACGATCTTTTTGATGATCCAGTAACATCTGATTTAATCAATAGAATTGAGGGAAGAGGATGTTCAGTACTTATTTCTGAATCTGAAGAAGGGAGGAGAAAACAACCTAGTCCAGAGGATATTGTTTCCCGCTTGGCACATATTGTGAATCGCGATGAAAGTTGTAGAAACGTGTTATTGGTGATTGGCGGAACCGAGACTCCAATCGATGATGTGAGAACCATTTCAAATCGTTCTACAGGTCGAACTGGTTGGATGATTGCAGATTATTTGTATCGTAAAGGGCATCAAGTATGTGTCTTGGCTGGACGTTTGTCGTTTGTACCCTCAACAATTTGTTTTCCTATTATTCGTTCAATGGATCCTGCAGCAATGAAATGCTGGATTAAGGATATAATTGAGAATGATGAGATGTTGATTGATTCAGTTGTATGTGCTGCTGCGATTTCTGATTTCGTAGTTTCTGATTCTCATTCAGGAAAAATGACTTCAGGGAATGATGCGGTGATAAATCTGACACCTTTTGAAAAGATACTCGATAAGATTCCAGGATGGCTTTCTTCCAAAGGTCGAGGTAATGGACATATAATCGGTTTCAAATTACTTAGTGGATCAAATGAAGAAGAATTGGTAAATGCTGCGAGAAAACAGATTGAACGGTCAGGTGTTTCAGCAGTAGTTGCCAATGACTTATCTCAATTGGATGGAGATGGACCAAGAGCATTATGGGTGACATCTACCGATATTGAGAAATTGAATGATACTAATCACATTGGAGTAGCCATTGATGGCTTACTTAGGGCGTAGGTTTGAAGTTCCGCGTCGATGGCCATTAATCGATGGCAGGTCCGGACAAGGCAAAGCGGGGCATCCCGCCGAAGTCTGACTTTAATGCGTGGTATCCAGCAATAGTCGAGATTGCCGACCTTGTTGACAAGCGTTATCCAATCAAGGGAATGGATGTATGGAGGCCATATGGATGGAAGGCAATGAAGAGAATCGATGCACTTACTCATGCTGAGATGGAGAGGACAGGGCATGATGAAGTACACTTCCCACTGTTAATTCCTGAAGATCTACTAGAGAAGGAGAATAGATTGGTTGCCCTACTAAAGGCTGCAAGAGATGCTGGTGTAGATCCATCTGAATTGAGGATGGATGAGGAACCAGCCGGATTCAAGAAAGAAGTATATTGGGTAAAGCATGCTGGAGAAAATGAACTTGATGTTCCGATGTTTCTGAGACCTACATCAGAGACTGCGATGTATACTATGTTCCCATTATGGGTCCGCAGTCATGCGGATTTGCCTTTGAAAACTTATCAGATTGTAAACACATTTCGTTACGAAACCAAGCAGACAAGATCCTTTATCCGAGTTCGTGAGATTCATTTCTTTGAAGCCCATACAGCTCATGTCGATGAAGAAGATGCAACTCGCCAGATAGAAGAAGACCTTGAGATTGTTTCCAACATTATGTCTGATTTAGGGTTGCCATACATCGCATCCAAGCGCCCAGTGTGGGATACATTCCCTGGCGCATGGTACACAATTGGGATTGACGTAATCATGCCCAATGGGCGCACACTTCAGGTTGCTTCTTGCCATCATTATCGAGATCAATGGGCCCAAGCATTCGATTTATCTTACGAGGCTGAAGATCGTACCACCAAGTATTGCCATCAGACTACATATGGAATGTCGGAAAGACTTCTTGGAGCAGTAGTTGGTATGCACGGAGATGATTCGGGACTAATTATGCCTCCATCAATGGCGCCTATTCAGGTAGTTTTGGTTCCCGTTGCGGCTCACAAATCAGAAGCAGTGATGGAGACAGTTAGGAGTGTTGAATCAACACTCAAAACCGCAGGGTTACGAGTACATGTTGATGACAGAGATATCCGGCCTGGTCAGAAGTACTACGATTGGGAAATCAAAGGAGTTCCACTTCGATTGGACATCGGACCAAGAGATGTCGAGAAAGGTCATGCGTTTGCTGCGAGAAGAACTGGTGGGAAACAACCTATACCATTGGAGTCAATATTAGAATCAGTGAATACAGAATTAGATGAAATCCAGAGAGTCATGGAAGCATCCTCAATTGAACACAGAAATCAAATTGTCAAATGTGTAAACTCATTGGATGAGTTAACAGACGAAGGACACATCTTCGAAGTGGCATTCTGTGGTACTGATGCAGACGCAGAAGTACTTGAGAAAACATCTAATCTCACATTACTTGGGGAAGCTCTAGAACAATTCAGTGAACCACGCCCCTGTATAGTGACAGGTGAAATGACCAGTCTCCGACAACATCTTGCTCGAATGTATTGAAATTCAAAAACCAAAGTATCTAATCAAGGTGAACAATTTACAGTATATGTAATAAATTATAGAACAATAGAATGTACATGTCTTCTGATGATTCGGAACTTCCAACAGGAGACGAAATTATTCAGGTTTTAGAATCTCATTCGTGGCCTATTGAACTAATAATACGTGGACTAGTACTCTTACTAATTGGCTTCTCGCTGTGGAGATACCAGTACGAATCACTGTTCTCTGTGATTGTAATATTCATCCTCGTGGTTCCGATGGAAAAGATATTTCCTAGGCATAAGGGGCAACCAATTCGTCGGCCTAAGTGGCGGTTGGACCTTACTTACGCACTTGCATCTCCCTTCCTCAATGCATTGGGCGCGGTAATCTTCGTTGTTATCGCTGTGCTATCCTTCGCATGGGTGCCGGGTCTCCTTGTTCGACCATTAGTTGAGATGATCCCCGGGTCCTTCAAGCCGATTGTTGCATTCGTATGTTTCGATTTCTTCGTGTATTGGGCGCACCGATGGTACCATGAGGTTCCTGAATTGTGGAGATTCCATTCGATACATCACTCTCCTGAGCATTTGGATTGGGTTAGTGGGTTTCGTGTTCACCCGTTCGATTTTGCCCTTATTGCACCTGGGTTCATTTTCCTAGTCGCAGCTGGCTTCAATCCTGAGACTAGTGGCGTCATTGCAGTGATTCAAATCATTTCAGGAATTTTCCTGCATGCTAACATCAGTTGGAGGCTTCGACCACTGCACCGCATCATCCAGACACCGGAGTTCCATCACTGGCATCATGCGAACGATGAGGACGCACATTGGTCGAACTACTCTGGTTTCCTACCTTTTTGGGACATCCTGTTTGGGACCTACTTCATGCCAAAGGATCGCCGTCCTGAGGAATATGGTGTCGACGAATACATCCCTGATGGGATCCTAAAGCAGTTGCATCATCCATTGAAAGGGTCAGGCAATCCACTGCGTGCGTTACTTCATCCAATCCGATCAATACGTTTGGGTTTCTCGGTTGGAAAGAAAATTCTTCGTGGAGTTTGGCGGTCTACATTCAGGTCACGAGGACATCGTCCCCCAAATGATGGTGAAGGTTGGCCATGATTAGCGTCTGCGTAGAATGCCGAAGATTAGGTTGACTAATCCGAATCCTACAAGTGCCATATCAGGTATACCCCATTGTCCAGTAGGGCCCCAAGCAATGTGTTCTTGCATTCTATGAAATTCTAATAAATTCAACTTTAACGAAATCCCACATGTAGAATGTACATCAGCAGCACATGTTGCCAATAAATTACCTAATCCCCAGTATACATTTGCTAAACCA
>DASCRU010000064.1:0-31675 GCA_034400015.1 Candidatus Thalassarchaeaceae archaeon
ACTGTCTTGGATTGGGGGGGCTATTGGGCTTGGGACCCTGTTGAAACTGCATCTTTGCTTCCATGGCTATGTACTCTACTTATTGTTCATTTACGAATGTCTCCAAAAGTGAAAGATCGAGAATCTGCAATTGTTTGGGCTCCTGCTCTTGGATTAATGACTGGAGCTTTAGCTATGCATTCGACATTAGTCACCCGTGCAAATGGAGCATGGGCCTCAGTCCATGCTTTTGTTGCTTCACAAAATGGAGAGGTGTTGGCCAATGATGCATACATCAGAGTTCTTTCATTATGGGATTCTGGTGCAGAAGGCGCTGAAGTGGTGCTTCAGTTTATTGTGATGCTTGTATTCATTTCCTCTGCAACATATTGGCTTGGTCGCCATCAAGCAGAGAAGGTATTGATTTCAGGTCATGAGATTTTGTTGACGTCTCGGCCAATTCTAGGATTTTTGATAGTTATAGGAGTGCTTTCAATCCTAATTCACTCTGGTTCACTTTCAGTAGCGATTCTATTATTGCCATCAATTTTCTTGATGTTACATGACCGAGATCAATCACTATTGTGGCCATCAATAGGCGTCACAATCTTGTTGTTTTCGCGTTGGTCGTGGCATCTTGATTCGATTCAAGCAGGGATTGGGATGTTCTTGTTGCTTTTACCATGGCTATTAGGTTCCGAGGAAGATAGTGAGGGTGAATCCCCTTCCCTCTCCAAACTAGCCCTGCATGTTCCACTAGCAGGAGGAGGATCTTTTCTTGTCTTAACCTGGCTCTTATTATTGGCCGAAATCGATGGTTCATCTCCAGAAGCTCACGAAGCCTTTGGATCGATTTTGATTGGATTATTATCTGCAGCTTTGCTAATTTACTCTCTGAGAAGTGCATCGAAATTCCAACGGGGAGCAATACTTTCAATGGGAATATTATTTTCAATTTCTGTAGCAATTTATGGGATGGAAATTTTCCCTCTCCCGGGAAATTCAGATCAATTGCTGACTCAGTCAATTAATAGAGGCCATATTAGCCGTTTTCTTTTGGTTTGGTTGATTTTCGCAGCACCTCCTTCGATAGCTGATTTAGCATCAACAATCCGACAAATATCTAAAAGAGGTAAAAGAAAAACAAGAGGTGAAAGAAAATCACCATCATTTCGAGTATTAGGGTCGCACATGGCTCATGCCGGAATCCTTTTCCTTCTGATTGGTCATGTTCTTACAACTACCTTGGTTGATCGTGTTGATCCTTCACATCAAATTACTTTGATTAGAGATGAACAGGTTCGACATGGAGATTACATTTTCAAAATGACAGACATTTTGACTACAGGTCCTGAAGACCCTGAATATGATGAACGTTTTTCAATTGGAGATGGTTTTTTTGGCATTCAAATCGAAGTGTTTGATCTAAATGGGGATTTTCTTGGTTCAGTTGAACCAGGTGTTTTGAGGTTTGATTCCGCCGATGGGGCAATTCGGCCACGTTCTGAAATAGATAGAATAGTACATTGGAGTGGTGAGACAATCTTGATTCTTGATTTAACTCAAATGAATCAAATAATGACTCAGGCGATGATGGGAGAACTGGAGGATGTAGATCGAATACGTCTAACGGTTTATGACCTTCCTGGAAGTCATATGGTGTGGATTGGATGGGCCATGATAGTTCTTGGTTCTAGTCTTACTTTAACGAGAGTCCGCCGGAATGATTCTGATGAATCTGAGTGATTTATCAGATTGAAGTAAGGGCCACGCTCATAAGGGTGGAGTAGGTCGCGCGGTTGTCCTTCAAGGAGGTAATATGTATGGAGACCGGTTCCATTGTCCACATTGATTATGACTTGTATAATGCAGATTCGGGAGACTTAATCGAAACTACTCGAGAGGCAGTAGCCCAAGAACACGATAGACATGAAGCCAATCAAAAATATTCGGCACTAATTACCGTGATTGGAGATGGACGTCTAATCAAGGGTTTTGAATCACATCTTGAGGATGCTAAGGTCGATACAGATTACGAGTTTGACATACCTCCCGCGGATGCATATGGTGAACGTGATGCAAGTGCTGTAGAGGTAATGAGTTTACAACAACTTTCACGCTCTGTTAAAGATACTGAAAACCTACAGATTGGTGGGATGGTTGAAATTGGTGGCAGAACCGGGATTTTGAAGTCCTTCCGTTCAGGTCGTGCTAGTATTGATTTCAATCATGCATTAGCTGGTGTGACTCTTCGCTACAAATACAAAATCATCAAGGAAGTTACAGATCGTGCTGAGAAGGTAACTACATTGTTGGAAACAAACACTGGCAGAGATGGCTTTGAGTGTTCTTTCGATGGCGATGATCTAACCATTACTCTCCCCGAGTATGTATCCTACGATCAGAATTGGGCTTATACGAAGTTTGGATTAATTCGTACATTGAGAGATCATGTAGGGGTTCAAACCATCGTTTTCAGAGAGGTCCATTCTCCAATGGTTGCAGATGAACCGAATAATGAAGCGGATGAAGATTTAAGCTCTTTATCCGTTGCTGAATTGAAGGAACGTTGTAAAGCAGCGGGCCTTCCGGTTGGTGGGAAGAAAGCAGATTTAATCACTCGACTTTCTGAATCTTCTAGTGAAGAAGAATGATTTGAGCGCAACGGTCATCACTTGGATGCTTGTCGTATGTTTGTGGACCCATTCCGTTCTAGTCCGTATCTCGACGACGAGAGTTTCTCATGGTGGGAAAGATTGTCCATTTTTTCTCTAGGAGTAATAATTTCTATCGTTGCATTAGCAGTTATTTCAGAATCAATGATGCAGGGTAATTTCCTAGATTCTGTTTTCCAAGAGTATTTCCTTGATCCAATTCGAGCTGAGAGTTTAGCTGACGGTTCTTACAATCAAGTGAATACGCTTTCATACAATATCACCCTCATACTGTCTGTCGTATCTATTGCGGCACTTCTTAGAAGAGTTGGAATAAGCGTTACCGAGTGTACAATTTTTGCAATTTTCCCTTGGATAGTTTGGGCTTCTCTTGGAGAAGTAGTTGAGGACGCAAGTCTTTTTGGAACAAATCTTCAACCCTGGTTTGTTTCACCAGGAATCCATTTTCAAGGTGCAATTTGGGTAGTTTCTGCTGGTTTTCTAGCCTCTATCGCTGCTAAATCTGGAAACCAGGAAGATGATCGTGTTTGGGTCACTGGTACATCAATTTCATTGATTTTGTTCCAAACTATTCTATTTCTCGCATCTCTACAGGAGGGAAGATTAGACACCCCTATGGAAGATTATCTCAATCTCTGGCCGGTTGCTATTTTCGGTGCTATTGGAATCATCGTTGCCATACTTTCTCACCCATTCATGGAGCGTTGGTCATCTATTGAACAGGGTTTATTCCAAGTTGGAATTGGTGGTTGTATGGTATTGTATGGTTGTCTTCATTCTTACATTCGCATGATGATTGGATTGGAGACTTCTGGACAGCATTCAATTCTTCTAACAATTGACCGATCAGCAATTTTAGAATCTGGTGCGGTAGAAATTTTCCACCCAGAAGTCCTTTTCTGGACCCTAATAGTGCCGGCATTAGTTCTGATTCCAGTGTTTTTGTTTGTTGGTCGTCCGAATCTGCAACTAATGAAGAATCGGGGCATCTCAATTCCAGGTTTACTTCCTTCTGGTTTATCATTAGTTGATTATGAGAAAGAAAGGACGCAATTACATGATGACATGGAATCTCTGACATGGAAAGCGATTCTTGCATCTCCAATAGTGCTTCTTGCTATGTACGGTCAGGCGGTTGATGGAATTGCTACAGGTATTGGATTAGTAGAATATGGTTATATTGAGAAACATGTCTTATCTAGTGCAGTAATCGAATTCTTTGGTTCTGCATATGGATTCACGGTATTAAAGTGTGTAATTGGTCTAGTAGTGTGGTGGTTTTATTCACTTCAACGGTGGGAGAATCGATATCGGCATCTTAGAATTTTGATGGCTCTTGCATTGATGACGGTGGGTTTGGCTCCTGGTCTAAGAGATGCATTCCGCATGGCTCTTGGCGTCTGATTCCCCGCTTCATTCAAGGCCGGCCTCGTACTGGATAGGTCTGAGCCTCATGGATGTCCTTCCCACTAGGGTTAATCGGTCCGACGAGAAATTTATGCAAAGAATTGCTCATAATAAGGGACTGGTCCTTACTTTGAAGGACGAATTACAGAAGGTTGAGAAGGGTGGTGGTGAAAAATATGTTGAGCGCCATCGAAATCGAGGAAAAGCATTAGCTAGAGAGCGAATTCAATCCATATGTGATCCTGGAACCGCCTTTTTGGAAATCTCCCCATTGGCTGCTCATGGTTTGTATGATGGAAAGGCATCATCGGCTGGACTTGTTGCTGGTATTGGAGTAATACATGGCCGAGAATGTATGTTTGTTGCAAATGATGCAACTGTGAAAGGAGGATCATATTATCCAATGACTGTTAAGAAGCACATACGTGCACAAGAAATAGCTGAAGAGAACAACATACCGTGTATCTATCTTGTAGACAGTGGAGGGGCATTTCTTCCAATGCAAGATGAAGTATTTCCAGACAAAGGCCACTTCGGTAGAATATTTCGAAATCAAGCAATTATGTCTGGAAAAGGTATTCCACAAATTGCTGCAGTATGTGGTTCTTGTACTGCTGGAGGTGCATATGTTCCTGCTATGTCTGATGAATCAATCATCGTCAAAGGTAACGGTACAATCTTCCTAGCAGGGCCTCCTTTAGTTAAGGCTGCAACTGGAGAGGAAGTTACTGCTGAAGAGTTAGGAGGGGCAGATGTTCATACTCGACTATCTGGTGTTGCAGATCATTTTGCTGAAGATGAGCCTGAAGCATTGCGGATGGTTAGGAACATAGTAGAAAATCTAAATCCTACACAAAAGACTCGTCTAGATACCATTGATCCTGAACCTCCTCGACATGATATTGAGGATCTTCTTGGCATTATTCCAGAAGATAACAGGACCCCATATGATGTCCGAGAAGTGATTTCTAGAGTAGTTGACGGTTCTCGATTTCATGAATTCAAACCACGTTATGGGACCTCTTTAGTTTGTGGTTTTGCTCGGATTCATGGATATCCAGTAGGAATTGTAGCAAACAATGGAATTTTGTTTTCTGAATCTTCTTTGAAGGGAGCACATTTCGTTGAACTTTGTGGCCAACGTGGTGTCCCTCTAGTTTTCTTACAGAATATTACTGGCTTTATGGTTGGCAAAGATTACGAAGCAGGTGGGATCGCGAAAGATGGAGCAAAGTTAGTAACCGCAGTTTCATGTGTTCCAGTTCCTAAATTTACAGTGATTATTGGTGGTTCCCATGGTGCAGGAAATTATGGCATGTGTGGTAGAGCGTATGATCCACGATTTTTGTTTACATGGCCCAATGCGAGAATATCCGTAATGGGGGGGCCTCAGGCAGCACAGGTTCTCAGTACTGTAAAGCAAGACCAGAGAATTCGAGAGGGATTAGAACCAATGGATGAAGTGGAATTGAAGGCATTTGAAGAGCCAACATTGCAGAAATATGAGACTGAGGGAAGTCCATACTATTCAACCGCTAGATTATGGGATGATGGAATTATTGATCCTAGAGACACTCGCGACATCCTAGGGCTCTGTATTAGTTCTAGTCTCAATGCCCCATTACCTGATACGAATTATGGTATATTCAGAATGTGATAATATGAAGTCTGTAACCAATAATCAGCCTGAAACTGAATTATGTAAATTAAAAATCGATGGCCCTATTGCAAGAATCACTCTTTCCCGACCTGATGTGTTTAATGCTCTAAATATTCAATTAATTTCTGAATTAATTGAAATCTTTGATTGGACATCTAGTAGGTCCGTTTCTACGTTAGGTGAATTGAAGGATTCAGAAGGAAATGAAAATCTAAGAGTATTAGTTTTGAATGGAGACGGTAGACATTTTTGTGCCGGAGCAGATATCAATATGATGAGAGACGCAGGTGCAAAAAGTTCTGAAGAGAACCGTATAGATTCCGAACGTTTAGATCGATTATTCAATTCTCTATGGTCTCATCCATGTTTCACAATTGGAGTTGTTCAAGGTGTTGCATTAGGAGGTGGTGCAGGGTTGATTTCTTGTATGGATCATGTCATTGTAGAACCCAAGACGAGGATTGCCTTATCTGAAGGGAAATTAGGAATTTTACCGGCAGTAATTGGCCCATATGTGTATCGAAGACTGGGAAGTGCCCAATTTAGACGACTTGCGATGTTGGCATCTCGTATAGGGTCAGAAGAAGCCCTTCGAATAGGAATGGTTAACCAAATCGAAGATAGTCTTGAAGATGCTTTAACAGCAGTTGATGCCGTAATTTCAGAGATATTGACTACTGGGCCAATGGCAGTTAGTGAGGCGAAACGATTGGCATTGACTTTCGATCGTTGGATTGGTTCAGATGCGGAATTACGGCTTTGGACATTAGATAAGACAAGTGAGATGCGAGCTTCGCGAGAAGGTCAAGAAGGACTTGCTTCCTTTTTGGAAAAGAGGCCTGCTGATTGGAAACCAGATCAGGAGTGATTGAATGGCTGAGCCAGAATGGATGAAGTCGGCTCCAACGCCTATTTCATCTGTTCTTGTTGCAAATAGGGGTGAAATTGCATGCCGAATTATTCGAGCGTGCCAGGAGATGGGAATAGAAGGTATAGCAATTCAGTCTAATTCAGATATAGGGTCATTACATTCAGAGATGGCAGATCGGGTAGTCAATTTGCCAGGTACTAGTTTAGCCGATACATATCTCAATAGTGATGCAATAATCGAGGCTGCGAAAACATGTGGTGCTGATGCAATACATCCAGGTTATGGATTTCTTTCAGAGAGAGCAGATTTTGCAAAATCTGTAACCTCTGCAGGATTGATTTGGATAGGTCCCTCACCTGATGCGATTAATTCGATGGGAGACAAAGTAACAGCACGACGTCGTATGGAGGATGCATCTGTACCAGTAATTCCTGGAAGAGAAATATTGGTAGGAGATAATGAAAACAATACAATTGACTCATTAGTTGATGCAGCGACTTCTGTAGGGTATCCTCTCTTGTTGAAAGCTAGTGCTGGAGGAGGAGGTAAAGGAATGCGTGTTGTTCGTGAGCCTAAACGCCTTCAACAAGAATTTACAGCCGCTCAAAGAGAGGCCGAAACTGCCTTTGGAGATGGAACTGTATACATCGAACGTCTTCTGGAAAATTCAAGGCATATTGAAGTACAAATTCTTGCAGATAATCATGGAAATACACTCCATTTGTTTGAAAGAGAATGTAGTATTCAACGTCGTCATCAGAAGGTAGTAGAGGAAGCTCCCTCTCCAATTCTTGATTCAAAAACTAGGGAGGCTATGGGTGCAGCAGCCGTTTCAGCGGCTCAGGCAGTATCTTATTCGGGAGCAGGAACAGTCGAATTCCTTCTATCTTCGGATGGTTCATTCTATTTTTTAGAAATGAATACTAGACTCCAAGTGGAGCATCCAGTCACAGAATGTATTTCTGGAATTGATTTAGTGGAACAGCAAATTCGTGTTGCAGCCGGTCTTCCATTACCATTCAATCAAACTGATTTATCGATAAGAGGGCATGCAATAGAAGTCAGGATATATGCAGAAGATCCGTCTCTTGGATTCCTTCCGGCAACAGGGCCACTTGCGGTATTCCGTCCACCTGAGGGACCAGGTGTTAGGCTAGATACAGGTGTCCGCCAAGGAGATGAAGCAAGAATTGATTTTGACCCTATGCTCGCAAAGTTGATTGTACACGGATCTAGTCGAGATCAAGCAATTCGAAGAATGGAAAGAGCATTACAATCATTTGTTATTCTTGGAGCCACAACCAATGTTGGTTTCCTAATTGATATAATGCGTCATGAATCTTTTATCGCTGGAGAAACCACTACAAATTTCATAGATATTCATTACCCTGATGGTTGGAATACTGAAAATTCCAATTCAACAGCAGCTGTTCTTGCCGCATCAGCAGAATTCATGGGTCTCCATAGAAATCATGCAAAATCCTCTATGGAAGATAGTGGTCGAACAACATCAAATGATCCATTTTTACTATTGTCTAGGAGATTTCCTTGAGGTGATTTTATGGTAGATCTCCAGGATTCTGATGGAAAGATATGGAAAATCCAGGTAAGTGGTTCTCCAGTTGTCCCAATTTCTATCGAATCAGATGGTGCTGCAATTGATTCATCTGAGATATCAATTAGTTTAGACCCACGTCCCAATAGATTGGTCATCCATAGAAACGGAGTAGAGCAAGTTGCTTTCTGTACTAAGGTTGGAGACAAATGGTGGGTGCATCTTGATGGATCTGTATTGGTCTTTGAAGTAATTGAACCAGGAGCATCTGCATCTGGGAATAGCGAAGGGGAATTAACTGCCCCAATGCCTGGAAAGGTTCTGGAAGTATTGGTGCCTGAAGGGGCATCAGTTTCTGAAGGTCAACCACTAATGGTTTTGGAGGCAATGAAGATGGAACACCGAATCCTTGCCGACCTTCCAGGAATAGTTACAGCAATCCATTATGCTCCTGGAGATCAAGTGGATGCTGGAGCAGTCCTTTTAGATTTAGATACTGAAAATGAATAATTTCAATTGAATTTTATTTTTTGTTAATCGAATTTTCCAATTAGAAATTAAATTTACCAATTGCATTTTTCAAGGTGTGTTTGTTCTTTGAACCATGGTTGTAGAACCGCAGGAATTCGCACTCTTCCGTCACCTTCTTGGAATTGTTCCATAATTGCAACTAGAGCTCTAGAGGTTGCAACTGCTGTAGAATTTAATGTATGGACAGAAGAGTTACCTTCTGAAGTTCTGAACCTCATTCTTAGTCGATTGGCTTGATAATCTGTACAATTAGAACATGAAACCACTTCTTTGTAATTACTAACACCCGGTAACCAAGCCTCTAGATCATATTTTTTGGCAGCAACAGTTCCCATATCACCAGTACAAATGTTGACTACACGGTAATGAAGCCCTAATTCATTCCATAAGTCAATACAATTCTGTAGAAGATCTTCATGGTGACTCCATGATTCCTCTGGTTTGCAGATTATTATTTGTTCAACCTTGGTGAATTGATGTACACGCCAAATTCCTTTGTCGGATAATCCATGCGCTCCTACTTCACGCCTAAAACAAGGACTAACTCCAACCATTTTGAGAGGCAGTAATGCCGGTTCAATGATTTCGTCCATAAACATCGCAGTTAGAGGATGTTCACTTGTTGCAATTGCATAATATCCATCTGGTTGAATATCGTACATTACAGTCTCAAAATCACTCAGATCAGTAACACCCTCGTATGACTTTCGATTCATCATAACGGGAGGTTGGACTAATGTATAACCCCGATTCACTAGAAATTCTATTGCATATTGTTGCAAGGCCAATTCTAGGCGTGCAAGGTCTCCTTTGAGATAGTAAAACCTCGATCCAGTTACTTTAGCTGCTCTGCCTAAATCTACCCATAAGTTTTCTTCGATGAGATCATTGTGGACTTTAGGTTCAAAATTGAATTTAGGCACCTCTCCATGTATAGAATGAGGTGTATTTCCCCCATCATCATCACCTTTGGGAACACTCTCATGTAGAATGTTGGGAATTTTCATGCGGATTCGATCTCTTTTTTCTTCAGTCTCATCTGCCTTTGAACCCAATTCTTCAATTTGTGCCCCAAGGTTAGACACTTGAGCAAGAATCCTATCTGCTTCTTCTGCATCTCCAGTTTTCTTTGCAGCAGCTATTTCTCTCGCAGCTTCATTTCTTTGTTTTCGAATCTGATCTGCTCTGTAACGAAGGTCTTTCCATTCTTGATCCAATGTAATGACTTGATTGATTAAATCGTGAGAAAGTCCTCTGCGATCATGATCTGCCCGAATAACCTCGGCCAGTTCTCTGAACATTCGCATCTCGAGCATATGAACGGACCTAGGAGGGGGCACTTCGCTTCAACGGTTCGCATCAAAAGAGGGTGATATTGAATGCCAACGCATCGAATCCAAGAATCACTATAGTTGTGAGTAGGTATCCTAGAATTGACCCACCATTTAGTAATGGTAAACCTGCTTGAGGTTTTCCTCTTGCAACCTGAGTCATTAGAATCATGTAACCTATCAATCCACCAATCAAGGTACCAAATGCCACTGTTGTTGGTCCGTGCAATCCAGCGAATCCAATTTCATTGGGTAACCAACTCATGGCAGAAATTACCAAAATTCCTGGGAAGATTACATCTCCTAATCCCATGAACATAGCATCTGAGGTTTTCTTTGGTTCTTTTTCAGGCTTGAAGGTTAAATCACTAGTTTCGATAGATTCCTTTGAAATCTGACTTTTCCTATCTCTTTCTACCATTGTTCCTTCATCTGCATTAAGGAATGAATACTCTTTGTCCTTAGGGGCTACCAATAGAATTGGAAGTTTTAGATCAATCATGGTGTCAGCAAGAGTAAGCATATGTTTGCTACCATTTACTGCCCAATGGTCATAAAATGCCATTGCAATCATGAAGATAATTACTATCCATGGAACAAATGAAATTCCTAACATTACACTCACACCTGCTCCAACAAGGATACCAGTGGTGTTTACTACATACCATTCAGGCCATAGGATAATTGCCCCCATCAGAACGATGCTAAATACAAATGCAATCAAGTCTGCCCAACTTACTCCAATTCCTGCAACTTCGAAAGGTGCCGCCTCAGATAGGCTCCAAACTACCATTTTCAATGGTTCATCGATTGAACTTGAATTAGTGTCGAACAAAATCACTCCTTCTTTCATGATATTGTAATCTGAGTGAGAACGATATTGAATTGCCATATCTACCATTTCATCTCCAGCGATTGTAGTGGTTCGAGTCCGATCAATTTTCGAACTCCCCATGAAAACCCTCAGATCTTCCCCATCTAGGACCCACAAATCGTTCACACCTCCATTACAGCAATCTTCTAACAATAAACCTCTGATTGGCCCTTCAAATTCCTCTTCGAAACTTACAGCGTCGTTCGCAACGACGGTTCCATTGGAATGAACTCTGAATCCATTAACTACTCCATCTATTCGTCCTAAATAGAGACTAAATTCATTTGCAGTTTCATTTTTAATTTCATTGGTATCACTGCCGTAAGTCGCTGCTGTGAACATATTTCCTTCAGGAAGAGAATAATTCCATACAGTCTCAATATAGGGTGCATTGAATCCTTCGCCATGAGAATCGTTTGGAATTTCAAAGACTCCTGCCCAACGACTTGAAACGATAAGCATGTGGTTTTCTCCAATATGCTCTGAAGTAAGAATATTGTTTGGATCAAATCCCATCGGCATCAACCATTCCCAGCCTGAGTTCCTAGAACTGTTGACTTCTTCTATTGGTTTGAATGGGTCAATTTTCATCAGACTACTTCTGACAATATGCCAAGGTACTCCTCCTGAATCCACAAATCCAAGGTTACAATCATCATCGAATCTTTCTAGAATCGTTCCATCATTCGAATCAATTCTAATCCATTGTGTTGAGTCACACATTACAAAATCGTTAGTAGATGGTGTGAAGAAAGGATTAGGAGATGGTATTTCACCGTGTAAATTAGAGACATTTGTTGACCAATTCACTGTGCCTCCAGCATATGCTCCATCTCCTCCTATTGCTTCTTCCACTGAAATGAGATTATTTCCATCATAGAGAATTAAGTGTTCAACATCACTCAATCCTTGAAGAATGTGTGCACCTGAATCGGTTTCGGTTGTTGTTGCAGTAAGTTCATCGGCTGGAAGAGCTAAATGTGCCATCGGAACTAACGAATACGATAATGCAATCCAAAGTACGAATAGAATTCCAAATTGAATAAATTTCTGCATATTTTTCTTTGCAAGCCAGATTATTGTAAAGGTAAATATGAGAATGAATACCCCTTCTATAAGGATAAATCCAGCTTTGGTCTCGGAACCAGGACCGAATGCACGAAATTCATCCCGATCGTAAAATGGTTGAATTAAGGTTGCAAGATATATTGTAATTGTGAACATCCCTGCCATTCCAAACATGGATGTCCATTGACCCTTCAATTCCTCCATTAGGGGCACTTCAGCCTTCGCCATATTGGTAGGGAACTTCAAATTACATTTCAGTATATGGACATCCAATGGGCACAGATAGGCAGTCAGAGGATTTTGAGGTCGAACTCACACCTCGTGAATGGCTTGAAACTCGTAGAAGTATTGGAATGCGCCCAGGATTAGCGATAACATATGCAATGTTAACTCGTTTAGGAATGCCTCAGATGTCTTTTCCATGCATCCACGTGGCAGGGTCAAATGGTAAAGGAACCACTTCAGTATTTCTTGCAAATACTCTAACGTTTTCAGGGACTAAGACAGGTTTGTTCACTTCACCTCATCTCTGTCGTGTTGAGGAAAGGATTCGAATTGATGGACGTCCCGTTGCACCCAAACAACTGGATAAGGCAATACATGCAGTTAGGGTAATGTCTAGAGAGGAACCAGTTCTAGAACCATCATATTTTGAGACGTTGTTTCTCTCGGCTATGATTTGTTTTCGTGCATTGAATGTGAAACGTGCAGTAATTGAAGCAGGTCTTGGTGGACGTTTGGATGCCACAAGATGCTGTTATGCTGATTGTACAATTTTAACTGAGATTTCCTTAGAGCACACTGACGTATTGGGTGATACATTAGAATTGATCGCTAGAGAAAAATCTGCAATTGCACGCCCGGGAGCAAAAATGATTGCAAGATGGCCATATGATTCTTCAGTTATGATGGCTATTGAAGAAGCAACTAGTTGGGGTTGCGGATATTGGTGGAGAGGAGATCGACTGGCTTTGGTTAGTTTTGAAAATGCAAATGAGCCATTTAGAAGAATAATAAGTGGAGATGAAGAAAATATTCCCTTTGGATTGTATGATGGTTCTATGACTATGCAAATGGATAATGCAATGTTGGGGCATAGTGCTGCACAATTTGTAATGGATCCACCTTTAGTTCCTGCTTTGCATGATGTAATGGAACGAACATTTTGGCCCGGAAGGATGCAAGAAATTACCGGCCCAAAAGATGTAGAAATGCTACTAGATTGTGCCCACAATCCAAGTGGATTAACGAAAATGGTTGATGAATTTAAAATCAGGAAAATAAGAGAGGAAAATAGTGGGCGTAAATTCTCTCCTTCTGCAATACTAATTGGCGCTACTCATCAGAAAGATTTGTCTGTTTTTGTACATCCAATTGTAGAGTTAATTTCTGAAATGGGGAATCCAATGGTAGTGGTTACAGAGCCCCCTAATGGCCGTCTTGCGGCTGTTTCTTGCGACGATCTGGCCGCTGAAATAAAATTGCAAAATCCTTCTGCTAGAATTCAGGTTAGGCCCGATATTCAAGTGGCCCTTTCAACAGCTATCGATGAAGCTATAGATTCATCATCTCATTCAGTTTTCGATGGAGTTACTGGAACAGTATGGAGTTTTGGAAGTGTCCATTTGATTGGGAGAATTCTCTCAATTCTGGGACAAGATACCGATGAGGCATTGACCACAATTAGATGGCAGGATGGAGATGTTGTTGGGGATCGCGATATTCCCATGAAACCATAAGCGAGCGAGTCCAGAGATCGATTAGGTGAAGCCATGAGCGAGAAGTGGGATCGTCGATTTATCGATTTAGCATTGCATATTAGTGACTGGAGTAAGGACCCCTCAACAAAAGTTGGTTGTGTAGTAGTTGGTTCAGATCGAGAGATCCGTTCCACTGGGTTCAATGGATTCCCAAGGGGAATTGAAGATTCTATGGAACGTCTAGAAGATCGAGAAATGAAATATCCACTTATTTGTCATGCTGAAGAGAACGCAATAATGCATGCAGCACGAATTGGAATTTCTTTGAAGGATTGTGTTGCATATGTAACATGGCCACCATGTACTCGTTGTGCACGTTCGTTGATTCAAGCAGGTGTTATCGAAGTTGTTTTTCCAAAAGATATTGAAATTCCTGAACGATGGGTCGAAGATTTTGAGAGGTCTCTTTCAATGATGAATGAGGCCGGAGTAATAGCTCGCTCTGCATCATTATCGTGATTCAATTGTTGAGAGTAGAATTTTTAGCGATTTACCTAGTTCTTCTCTAGTTCCATCATTGATGATGAGAATGTCTGCTAATTCTGCTGTTGCGACAAGTGCCTGTCCAGATGGGTTCTCTGCTACTGCTTCCGTTTTTTCTTGAGCGAGAAAATCTTGGTAATTTTCTGGATCTCCACCCCTGGCTCGTTTTTGCATCCTTTCCCATCTCAAATCTACTGGTACATTGACTTCGATTAGCAAAAACCCCTCCCTTTTTCGTAAGGCGTGAACTTCGTCAGGAGTTCTAATTGAGTCAATGATGGTAGGCTGTTCTGCAGAGATTCTTTCAAGAAGTAATTCTGCTAAAATTCCTGGGCCACCTTTGGAACGAAGAGTTCTCCCCCCTTGGGTTAGATTTTCACGATTAATTTCCTTCCCATTTTCTCTTAGCCAATGTCTTATTGAATCTGAACATGAACATCCATCCCATCCTTGTTCCACAAACCATTCCACTATGGTGGTTTTTCCAGCAGCATTGCGACCAGTGACTGCGAGGAGCATGAATAAGCCTCAGTACCGAATGAAATTATAGTTATGTTATGATTGATTTCGAATGTTTAGAGCATAGGAATTCAATTATTCCCATCCATCCTCATCGTCATCCTCATCCTCATCAAAATCATCATCTTCGAATAGCAAATCTACAAATTCGTCATCTATGCCATCTTTATTCATTTGACGAATACTAACAAAGGTCACAGTTGGAACAACAATAATTGCAATTGCAATAAGCAGAATAGTTAGAGGGTTCTGTCGAGCTTGTTCAATCCAACCTAGCCCCCAACCGTATGCAACATCGATGCCTACAGAAATAGCATTATCCTGTTCATCTATCTCTTCTATCTCATTACTAGAATCAACAACAATTCGAATCCGTTCTATACCTTTTTGAGCATCCCAAATTGTATCGATATAGATTGTATCTCCACTCTCTATTCGATCAATTCGTTGTGTATTGAATGGTTCAGTAGAATCTCCTTCATAAAATGAGACATCGAAAGATGAATTCAGGGAACCCCCGAGGTTTGTTAGGAATGCTCTGATTTCTACATCTGTACCTACACTAACACGTTGTTGTCCTACTTCGATTCGGACTGCTCTTAATTCAGGACTCTTATCTGCCCCAAGTGTCACCCATGCTAGTTCGAGATCATTATCCAAATAACTTGGTTCTCTTACAGGATCGCTCTCACTATTGCTAGTTTGTGGGAATGTATTTCCTGCTGAATCTTCCCCTGTAAGGTAGAATCCTACAATATATCCCGTTCGGGGCGTTACTAGTCCTTCACTAGTAAGATCAACAGTTCCAGTCCAAAGGAGAAGGTCCTCTTGTAATTCCATTGAAAGAATTGAGTATCCAGCAGCAATTGTGGTAGTGCCATCCCTCATAATCCAGTGTACTTTTTGAGGGGCTTGTGCTAAATCAGAACATCGCTGTTCGGAAGGGTCATTGACACATTCTTCGGTTCCAAGAAAAGCAACATTAACTGCAGTAAGATCTGCTTGAGTGCCTATATCGATAATGTCGATTGGAAGGATTCTATGAATTACTCTAGGTGGAGTATGGTCAACACTTAGTTGCAAAGTAGTGGAAACAGAATCTCTAGTCATGTCTTCACCTCGTCCAGGAATGCCGGTGATTCCAGTCAAGAAAGTCCTAGTTTCCGCAGAAGCGAGAGTTGTAGCTGCGCTCAGTGGAACTTCCACCATGTAATCTCCATTTTCAGTTAGACTTCCATCAGACCACATTTGCACCCCATCGAAAACTTCGACCACAATTCCTAGATTATTTGGTGGAGGAGTTTGAGAATCCTCGTACACTACCCTCCCAGTCCATTGAATACGGTCATCTGGTCTAATTGAAGTGGAACTATCTATGGGTCCAACACGTGGATGCATTACATCAGTGATTGAGTAACTGGTAGGGTCAAGAATCAAGTCGTTTTCTACGTAGAATGTACGGTCAATAAATTCAATTCGGCGCATATTTGCACCCAATTGTTTGTATTCAAATGCCAAATCACTAATTTCTTCATCTGGCCATTCCCACGACATCTTGAAACGGAAGTCAACTAGAATCCAAGGTAAGCCTGTATCGTTACTAATTACAGTAGTTTGACTATCTGGCAGAATATCGATGTAATCCGAATCACTCCAGAAAGAATTGTTTCTTCCAGAAAAGGAAATAGTTTGGCGGTCTCTTTCAGGATCTGGTCCTTCAAAGTCGAAAATTAGACTAATTATTTCAAAATCAATTATTCCATTTGCGTCAACTAATCCAGCACTAATTACTTGTTCAGTGCCAGCGAAAATTGCGTCGCCGTCATTATGGCCTGACCAGTGAATTCCGGTGAAAACGGATTCCATATCTTTTCTTGTTCGATATGTAGCAAGATCAGATGAGAGCCCAGGGCCTTCTCCTGAGTCTAGTAAATTACCAGCGGGGTCATTTCCAGTTACATAGTATGAAACGGAAGCAAGGTTAGGATTTCTACTATCATCAATAGTCGTGAAGAATCTCTTGTTATCTGCGGATGTTGTGTTAACCATGGTGCGATTCATATATTCGTCAGCATCTGCGATTCCATTTCGATTGAGGTCATGATCTGCTTCCACCCAATAATGTAGGGTAAGTTCAGTGGGATCTCCTACTCCATCTTCGACATCAATTACAATGGATTGATCATATCTGGCTGCTACATAATCGTCTTGTTTAGGACTATTATGTGTAATTTCAGGAGATGTTGCATCAATGTAGAAGGTTCGTCGCGAGTCAGAACTTGGAGATGAAACTAAAGTGGGGTCTCTTTCATTATATGTTTGAACTTCGTAAGTAATCCCGTCCGGAATATCGATTTCAGGAACGGTTAGACTGATGAAGAAAGACCCATCAGGGTTGTTTTGATCCTTCCAGGAAGATTGAACAAAGTCTCCCTGATCTCCCTTTTGTGCAATTTGAACATCGAAAACAGAATTGAGGGGAGTGTCTTCTGTATCTAAGAACCACATTTGGCCTTGGAAAAAGATAGTTTCACCAGCTGAAACCCATGCTCCATCAGTTAGATTTTGACTAGTTGTAATTCCTTCTACATCTCTGACGCCTAACCAACCTAGGCCATATGTCTGATTTACTCTGATTCCAGTGTTTCCTGTTTCTGATAACATGGCTGGAGTGGATCCTTGATCATCGGTACATGTGACTCTAAATCCTACATTGTTGTTGTTATTTTCAGGGAATTCACTGGTAACTCGGAATCTCCAATGGATTTCAAAAATCCCATTGTTGTTTGTGGTGTATGTGCCCCCTTCTTGACCTGGTTGAATAGGAATAATCCAATCTGCTGGATCATCATCCATCAGAGTTCCAGTTTGAGACCACGTCAGTGATGGCGATTCTGAACTAGGAGAAGCGACAAAATCTAGAGTGGCATCTGTAATTCCAGATGCCCCCTCGCCGATGACGTGTCTAGTCACAACTTCGTATGCTTGGCTACGTTCGTGTAGAACCATCCCTTGATCCCAAATGATGTCTAAGTTGACTGTTTGCATGGTATATGAGAGTTCGAATGAGTTAATTTTCACTAAACCAGGAGCAGTGGATGAAAGACTGATTGGAATGGTGATAGTACCTACTCCTGTTCCAGGTATTTCGTTATTAATTGAATTTAGTAGGTTTGCGTTACTTGCATCGACTACTCCTAAAAGGGTCCCAGTATGGGACCATTCATCTGTTCCATCATCTCCAATATCCATCTTTACATTTTGAGGTGCTTGACTGAAAATTTGAATGCTGAAATCATCTAAAGTGGGAGTATTAGCGTTGCCTGATCCTGAATAGAAATAGATGTAGAAATAGATGTATGAACTACTCCCCGAAAAAGAAATTGTTTGCCCAGGAGTATTAACGCTGTATTGCTGTCCGATTTGAAAATACATATTGAAATATGAATTACCGGGAGTTGTTGAATTCCACCATACTTTTGCAGCAACTGGAGCAGTTCCTGTAGTGCCTAGATATTTGTAACCTCTAATGTAACCACTTGAAGCGAAGCTTGAGACATATGTTAGTTGAACTTTATCTATAATTGGGGAGATACTGTTGTTGGTACCGTTGAGATAGGCTCTCCATTTGACTTGGTTTCCAGCATTTGCGAATGTAATTTGATTCCCTAGAGTTGCTGCTTTCCAAGAGTTTCCGCCATCCACACTAACTTCGATTTCTACAGAAGTTCCACTAGGTTCGTATGTGATTAGTCCGTTTAGTGTAATTGCACTGATTGAAGAAGCCAAATTTGTTGTTGATCCTATTGCTATACTACTTGATTGAGACGAAGATCTATGTTCAAAAGTAGCCCCAATTCCCGACTTTAAGACAGTTCGGCTGGTTGTAGTAGGACAATAACTTGTAATGGCTGAGTAAAAACAAGAGTAGAGAACATTTCCTTCTCCATCATCTGCAATTCCATAATGGCCTTTACTGTTCAGAGTGATTGAACTTTGAAAATCAACCCAAGCCCCAGCGCTATGTAAAACAAAATGAGTAGACGAAGAAGTCCGATAAGAATTAATCAAAATCCTAGGATAGTTGACTGCAAGCCCGGATACTGTACCTGAAATTGTAGTACTCGTCCCAAGATAAGTGATAGAATTCGCAGTAGTAGGATTAGATCTTGAAACATTCCATAGGTTGTAAGTTAATGATCCCGAACTTGAACGAACTAGAACTTTTAGAGAATCGCTTTCTTGATCTATTGCAATTCCTACAGGATATGAAGTAGAACTGGACATTGTCCACCCCCCAACACAACTCCACGTAGAATCAGTAACTGTCCATTTTGTAATTAATCGATAATTGTATGAAATTGCCCAAACAGTATCGTTTCCATCTGCTGCTAAGTCGTAAAGTGAGTAGAGAGCTTGACTATTGCAACTATTGAATTGTGTAGTTACTCGATTTACAACATTTAACGAAGATGAGTTGTAAGAATTTATTGCAGGTGTTTGATACACCGTACTTGAACCATAATTGCTTGAGAACAAGGTATCACCTACCTTTACTAAGGCTCCAGGGTAGTTCCAACTCATACTATTTGGTACAGTCATTGCATTTCCGCTGACTGTAGGGCTAATGTACCCTTGATCCCCATTTGAAGCAAATCTTCCAGAAGTATTGTGATATGAAGATGAAGCACTATCCCAATCCCTAGAAGCAGCTAGATTGTTTGAACTGGTGGTTTCTTGAGTATTGAGAGTCATTTCGTCATTACCTACTTTCAAATTATTCCTATACCAACTAGAGAAGTATGTACCTGTGAATGATGCTGTGGTAGTCCCAGCACCTCCAAATTCACTGTCCGTAGTACGATTTTCCCATTGTGTGTTCTGTGCAGTCCCTTCAATGGAAAAACTGGCTTGAGTAACTGCCGCCCCATATGGGAGCGTAATTCCAGGTGTCTGTGCATCTCCTCCAGTTGCACTAGTGTAACTATGACTGAATGTAGTTGTTCCATCAGCGAATTGAGTTTCTGTTGTTACTGCGGAGACGAGTGGCGAAAGTGACATGGAGATAAGCAGAAAAAGAACAAATATTGGAGTTCGTCCCATTGCCTAACCTCCGGTGGTAATTCGACTCTTACTGAATCGACATATCAACATGGCGTCGTCTCGTCAAACATTATTGAAGTAAAATATCGCTAATATATGCGAAAGTAGAATACAATTGAACCTACAGGAAAGGTTGGTTATCATGGCTCGTCGAGACAGGAAGCAGAGTGGCAACGTATTCAGTCGTTGGTGGGAAGAGCGTAGAGATCAACATCTTAGTATTCTATTTATTCTCTCGATGGTTGGCCTTGGAGCATTCCTTTGGTCAATCGTTTTCTTTATGATGATGGATGGTGTTACTGAAATGCCAGACCTCATTGGACTTTCATGGTTTTTGGCAATTGGTGGCCTAATATTACTGGGAGTTGTTGGTCCTGAATTCTTTAGGTATAATGAACAATTAACACTCCTCCGAGAAATATTAGAATTAGAATCTAGAGCTGAAATCCAGAAAAGACGAAAAGAAGCAGAAGAAGCCGCATCATTACTCGGAAGTATCCATCAAGGTAAGTTGCTAGCACATTACAAGGCCCATGGAATCCGAGCAGGTCGCGTATTTGAATCAGCAGCCACAAATTTTGTGACTGAAGAATCAGGAATGGCTTCATGGTGGAATGCTGAAAGAACCAAATTATCTGAAAATACTGGGGTGGAAGGTTTTGCATCCCCTAATGTTCACAAATCGTTGATTGTAGGTGGAATTACAGGGATTATTCTACTTTTATGGAATTCATTTTTTGGTATTGCTCGAATGTCAATCGATGGCCCACGTGACTATTCAATCAATGTTCTTGCTTGGTTCAAAGGAATGCTTGGTTCAGAAGGAAGTCTTCTCGTAGAACCGATTTCTTTTGATTCAATGACCATTGTTTTGCTCATTCTATTGGGGGCATTACTTTGGTCTACCATTCCAACGGTTTCGTTGAAATTGTCAACGGAAGAGGAGTGAGGAGAATCGATGTCCAACAGCTATGGATGGATTCGAGAGATCCTTCTTGCTGCTGGAATGATTCTAGTATTGTACGGCTCGCTTGTTTTGATGACAGGCTCTTCTCCCCCAATGGTTGTTGTTGAATCCCAATCAATGATGATGGACGAAAATTCCCATATAGGAACTATAGATCCAGGAGATATCATCCTAGTTACTGATTCAGATAAAAGAGATGTGATTACATATGTTGAAGCAGTAGAATCCGGGAGTCGTTTCGAGGGTTTTTCCAATCACGGAATGCCTGGTGATGTAATAATCTACAGAAAGAATGGGGGTAATGATACTCCAGTAATTCATCGGGCAATATTGTTTGTTTCTGCTAATGAAACCAATAACACACAATCTGATGGCACTTGTTTTGAAGGTGAATTGGATGAACAATTAATCGCTTCTGATGGTTCGATTGGCGCATGTATTCTTACTTGGGATGTACGCGGAACATCAACTTTGAACGTATCTTCAATTAGTTTGAATCTTACTGGTTATTCTTGCCAATCTCATGGATATTTAGTGATTCAGAATTGGATTCCCGCGCATGAAGGATATCTTACATCAGGAGATAATCCAAGGACAAATGGCTGTACTGTAGACCAACTTATTGCTACAGGATCTAGTGGATCAGGACCACATTATTTTGGATTAAGAGATGAATTTGGAAAACCTGTAACTGCTGTCCGTTCAGATTGGGTGTCTGGAATTGCAGGCCCCGAGATTCCATGGTTTGGAATTGTCAAACTTGCTGCATCAAGTAATTCTGCAGAAGTTACTTCTGATGCGTGGACCAACCTCTTTTTAGCTGTTACAATATTACTTGGAAGTGTGATGATTATAGAGAAAAGCATGAGTTATCTCATTGCTTCTTCTCCTGAATTTGAACATTCAAATCAAGAGCCTGAAAAGAATCGGAATCAGGAATATTCCCACGAAGAGGAGTGAAGCAATATTTGCAGTTTTATTTGCAAAAATCTTAGCCCTTTGAGGGTGAAAAATCCCTAATTTATCGGATGACCAAGTGATAATTACCAGAATAGAATCTCTCATGATATGCCCACCATCAAAGGGAATCACAGGGATTAAATTTGCAAAACCTAATAGGAAATTAATCCAAAATAACCAGAAGATTGCATCAACAAAATGTTTTTCATGATTATTCCAAACAAGCATTTTTTCTTCTTCTTCTAGCATTAATTGCCCATCGAAAGAAAAAGGAGTTACTAGTAAGTCAAGTGGATGCGTTATTGATTCATATATTACGCGATTCAATGGCAAATCCGGATAGAACGGCCCCATCAATTCTTGTCTTGCATAATCGGTGCTTCTGATTGCTTGTCGTCCGTAACCGTCGGTGGTGACTCCAATGAATGCATCACCGGGTTCGATTCCTACCATTGCTAGGTCTTCTTCTGAAAAATTGTTTGAAAGATAATGTTCGAATTTATCACCTAACGTAATTTCAATTGTTTCTTCTTCTGTCCATTCGCCATCATTGTAAGGTCTGATATGAAATTGAAGAACATCATTTGCTTTTGATGAATTCAATATTAGAAGTAAATCTTCAGCATTGGAAATTTCTGTTTCGTTAACTCCCACAATGAGGTCATAAGGTCCTAATCCAGCCTGATTTGCAGGTCCATCCACTACAATAGCCGGGCCATACGCTCCTTGAATCGCAGGATCAACTCCACTGATTCCAACAGCTAAAACAAAAGTAAGCAATGCTGCCATAAATAAATTTACAGATGGGCCTGCTGCGTAAATTCTCATCCGCTCTCTTTTTGGCGCTTTCATAATTTCACTAACTTCTGGTTCAGCAAAAGCACCAATTGGAATCAATGAAGCAATAAGCAATCCAAAACTCTTGACTCTCATCCCATGTGCTCTCATTTGGATTCCATGCCCATATTCGTGTATTACTAAAGCAATAATAAGAGAAACTAGTGGCCAAAATAGAGGGATTCCATAAGAAACACCTGGAATAAGCAAGACATCAGATGTTTGTATTGATTCGATTCCAGTAGTTGTGAATGTTGAGAATGCAGTTAGAATTAGTAGAAGTGATGTAAGTAATACTATGCAAATACAAATCCAAAGTGAAATCTCTCCAAACCATCGCCATAATCTCCTAGGTCGAGATATTTTTTCTAGTACTTCTTGTCCTCGATTTGTTCTAAACATTAGAATAAATCCTAGAACCTTCGTAGCATTCCATTTTTCGAGAATTCCTTTTTTCTCCAGAATCATTAGTATGAAGACATTGAGTAAAATGACTGCGAAGAAATAGGAACCATTCAACAGTGCCATTGCTCCAATTATCAGAATTATCCAATCCCTCAAACTGAGAGTCTCCACTATACTCTTCACAGCATTTGCTATCTAGCACTCCATTTGAATGCTCCATTGATTTATCACCGCTGGTTTCTTACCTCTTACCTAGTGTCATGCATCATGGAAGAAGAGAATACGGGTTCTCCTTCTACTCGTCGAAAGATAGATTCTATGGTTAGGGATCTAGATTCCATAGTACGTTTACTTCAACAGGCTTCTTTAGAACAAGTTCAGATAGACGTAGTTGAAATTAGTGATAGAATTGATGCAATGGAGGAACAGTTAGGTTCTCCGGCAGCAAATCTCAACGAATGAAACCCTTCATCCAAGTAGGCGTTTCTGGTTCTGAATCATAACTTTCAATTTCAGATAAAGAACGTTCTTGTATTGAATCGAATGCTGGTTTTCTTGTTTCTGTTTCTTTACAAACCAATGATAGGAATCGATGAAGTGGCATTCCTTGATCCCAAATTAGATGCGGTCTGCCATTACTAGTCAATGGACATGAAGGAATTCTTCGAGCTAAAATGGATAGCCTACCTTCTAAATCACCACAATCAATTCTAAAGATTCTCCATGAATCCCCTCTTACTCCTTTGAGTCGATATGCGTATAGGGGCATTAATCCACACTTTTTACCAATATCTTCCAATGCAGAATATTGGTCTGCTAATCGTCCGTTAAGATACAATTTTTTTTCTTTACTTGATTTGACTTCTATTGGAAAACAAATATCTCCACGCAGTGCAAGAAGATCACCACTTCCTTCAATTCCACTTCCCGCTGCTCTTACAACTAGAAATGGTCTTTCAATTACAAGTCGAGCCTGAGCTCTTTCTGATTCCGAACAGGAACGAGTAACTGCTCGGACACCCTCAGGGATGCCAGCTAGTACATGGCGAAGTTCTCGTTCGTATTGCGCTCCCTTCACCATCGTTCGTCGCGCAATGTACCAAGCCTAATCTCTTCGGTCCCAAAGAGGAGTTTGAGTCCATTTTTTTATTATTTGAAACGACACCGAATGTGTTTTTTGAACCCCGATATTCAAAACCCTCCCGTGTGTACATAATATCACGTGGGATACATCGCTGTACGTACTGCTGATTATCGTCTTGCATATCATTTGTTATCTGAGTTGAAGAGACGAGAAATTCGTTGCATCCAGATTCTTGCTTCGGATTCAGTACCTTCGGATGTAACGGTATGGATGGGAACTCCAACTGAAGTAGTTTTGAGTGGAGATTCTCGAGGGATATCTGCAACTTTAGACACATTTCAGCATTCAGTAGAGCAGGCAGTCCATCGTTTGAGTCATCAAGGTACCATTAGAACACTCACATTTGGAGTAGATCCAGGACCTAGACCTGGGATTGCATGGGTTGGCGATGGTTTATTTCTTGGTAAAGCTCAACTTGAGGGAGTCGATGATGCTGTGAATAGAATTATTCATATCGCTCAAGCAATAGAACACCAGTCATTGATTATTCGAGTAGGAAATGGTTCAAAGACAATTGCAAACAGGATCATTAATACCTGTATTGTTAGAGGTTTATTGGTTCAGAAGGTCGATGAATCAAGAACTTCAATCGGCGTCCCCCGTCATGCTCATTCATCCGCCGCATTACGGATTGCTCAACTTCCTGGACATGATATTAAAGAAAAGCAAAGAGTTCGCCCTACAAATGGTGAGATTAGAGACATTCAACGGCGAAGTAGAAAAGAATCAGGAGGAAGGGCAACAATTCCTAGCAATCTTGCACGAGCAGTTGCAGTTGGCCGATTAACGATAAATGATGCAATTAAAACACACATTGGTGATACTAGTGATTCACCAGGATTTTTCTAAGCGATGAGGTCAAGAAACACCTCTTGTCCCCTTAGTTCCGCATAAGTGATCTAGTGGTTATGATACGAGGTTTCCAACCTCGTAACCCGGGTTCGATTCCCGGCTTGTGCAGGTTTACTGGATTAATCCACGCCGGAATGCACGAGTTAAATCGGAACCTGGAAACTGATCTTCAGTTTCTCGATATACTGTCTTCATGTTGTTAATGAAATTTGAATCATCTGTTACTAGTAGCATTCTTTCAATTCCAGGGTCCTCATCTCCATCAAGTACGGCAAGAATGATTTCCATTGTTTTTCGAGCACCTTCACGATGAGGATATGAGAAGACATCCATCGAGATAGGTGCTAAGGCAACAACCCCTCTAATTTCAGAAGCAGCAATTTGTTCAAACATGGATTTGTAGGCTTTGTCCAATAGATCCCTTCGATTCAGGTCTTGATTAGGCCGTCGACAATCAGGGCCCACAACATGGATTAACTCTTGAACAGGAAGATTGAATGGTTCTGTAGTAACAGCTGAACCAACTGAACAAGGTTGCAAATTTAATGCCCTTTGCCCACGAGCGATTTGAGAGCAAGCTTCTCTTAGTTCCTCACCTGCAGCAGTATGGATTTGAGCATCTATGCCTTCTCTTCCTGAGAGTCTATTGTTTGCACCAGTGATTAAGATATCACATTCAGTTTTGAGAACATCTCCGATAAGGATACGCAGTTGAGCATGTTTGCAATCGCGTACGATAAGCGTGTCCATGATGTCGATGCCACCGGGCTGTTTGTTATAGTCCTTTCATTGAAAATAACATTTGAGTAAATTCGGACCCGATTCATTCAACACCAAGATGGGACCTCTGCTAAGTGATGCGCGGGCTTCGTGTCGTTCTAATTCTCGCGATGTTGATTAGTGCACCATGGTTGTCTATTCAAAGTGGAGATACGGTAGTGCAAACCACGAATCATCCAAATTTTTCAAATTCGATTAAGGGGGAAATGGTAGCGATCCCAGGAGACTTCAATCATACAAATTTTGTGAATTATAGTGATGTTGCAGTAATAATCAACAATCGTAGCACTGAAAGTGTTTTGATTGGAAATGCATTTGCCTCAGCACGAGGAATTCCACCTGAACGTGTCTTTCTATTAACTAATGAAAGCACACCTACAGGCGAGACAATAAATGCCAATGAATTTGATACATTTTTTGCAGATCCAATTAGAGAAATGATTCAACAAAGAGGCCTTTTTGGAGATCTAAATTATTTGGTCACTACCAAAGGAACTCCATTGCGAGTTAATGGTGGAACAAATGTTCGAGCATCATTTGATTCAGAACTAGCTTTGATTGACTCAGGGCAATTTGGATCATTAATTCATGGCAATTATTGGGGTGAACATAATTATGGCCCATGGTCAAATGAAAATGGGGACGAATATGCAGCGTATTCCTCAGACCCCGTTCCAGAGTTTCGTCGTTCAGAACAGGGGTTCTATATTGTAACTCGATTGACTGGATATGATGTTGATACTGCACTTTCTCTAATTGAAAAAGCCAACAATAGTTTGGGTTCTAGAGGCAATACAGTTCTAGATTTAGCAACCAATCGTAATGGTTCAGGTTACAAGTATTGGAATGATGCTCTCTATCGAACGAATTCGATGGTCAATGGGACGCTTGGCCTTCCAAGTGAATTCAATCAAAATTCGACTTATCTTACCAATGTGGACGAGGTCATCATGTACGCAGGTTGGGGCAGTAACGACGATTCTTGGGGGGGTGACCAACTTTCAGACAGTGGATTGGATAATCCAGATGGTTCGACAACTTCTGGGATTCGTTCATGGGAGGCATCTACAACCATCGTCTCTTCTGATGAGACGATAGAATGGTCTTGGGATGATTCAGTTAAGAGGAATGGAAATGGTGCAGCAGTTCTAGAGATTTCTTCCTCTCCTTGTTCGGCAAGCAATGGAGAAGAAACGTTTGGATTACTTGCTGAATATTTTGATAATCAGGGGTTGTCGTACAACTCTTCTTTCATGCCAGACTTGACTAATCGAACTGCTAACCATATTCGTTCTGAATCAAATATCGATCAATCATCAGTTAATTCACCATGGCCTGGTTTGGATTCAAGATTTCAGGATTACTTTTCTGCACGACATACTGGTGTAATGACTATCCCCGAGTCAGGGAATTGGACAATCTATTCCAATGCGGATGATGGGACCATGATTTGGATAGATGATGCTCTCGTGGTCAACAATTCGGGCGTACACTCTATGCGTGAAGTAAGTTCAACAGTCTATCTTGATCAAGGCGAACATCGATTTCGTTCAGAGTTCTTTGAGCAAGGGGGTTGGGCAGGTCACATTCTCTCATGGGAAGGTCCAAATCAATCGAAGCAGACCATACCAGCTTCAGCGTTTACTCGAGCAATGAGCACCCCTGTTCGTAGCGATATACTAGCACATCATTGGGATTTTGAGGCCGGAAATGGTTCCATAGTCGAAGATATGGTTGGAGATGCGAACCTAACAATGTCTGGTTCACCAACATGGCAATCTTGTCTACTAGGTAATTGCATCCATCTCGATGGAGTCGATGATGAACTTCATGTAGATGTAGACGATAGATTAGGCAATTTCACAGTATCATTGTGGGCTAAGGCAAACCATACTGGCCAACCAGGATATGCATCTGTAGTAGCTGTAAACGATGTAGGCGGGGACTTCGATTCCTTTCAAATCATGACTAGTGGTTCAACACCAGGAGTATGGCAGTTATATCACAATACGAGATATGACTTCGGCCCAGTTTCTGCCAGTGAGTGGGTTCACTTCGTGGTTGCGAAGGAAGGCGATCGTTTGATGCAGTACATGGATGGTGTTTTAATCAGAAACATTACTCTTCCCACCGGTGCAATTGATGAGATTGATCTTTACAAATTTGGAGTAAATAGAGCAGGGAATACACATTGGGCTGGATTGATTGATGAAGTCCAGATTTGGACAGAAGCCCTCAATACATCTGATATTACATTGGTAAATGGTGAGGTTGCTCTAGATTGTCCAGCATTCTCTTCAATAAGTCAACAACCCAACATCCTTTCGACGAATTTGACTATAGGTGAAGAAAAGTCAGGTCATGCATGGATAGTTTCAGGATATGGTCAATCAATAGGGGAGATAAATGCTGATTGGAGATTGAAAGTTGAGGCATTTGATGGAAATAATACTCTGCTATCTGAAAATTATTCTGACTCATCTTCGATTACTCCTTCATGGGTTCAACGGACGATGCGATTTAGACCTCATGAGAATGCCACGTCTTTCCGTGTTTCTTACGAAGTTGAGATACTGAACATTAGTCGCGATGGTACCGTTCATTTCGATACGACGAATCTTCAGATTATACGCCCACATATGGACTGGTTAGATGGTTCAATTGCAGAAACAGCAGTTTCGACCTCAGGTCGCTCGTTTACATTGGAGACATCATATGGACAAAGTTTGGTAGCCGACTTACTAGAGGATGGAGTTTCAGGAGTAAAGGGGTATGTGTACGAGCCATATCTTACTGCTGTTTCTTATCCTGATTTATTGACTAGTTATTATGCTTCAGGCTACAACTTAGGGGAAGCATATACTGCCTCGAATAGTTATTTGTCTTGGATGGGCGTAATTGTAGGAGATCCAAAGATGTCTCCTTTTTCTGATCGTCTTCATGATATTGAAATTCGTAATGTTTCAGTAGAAAACCGTCCATCTGTAAACACTCAATTTGATGTTCATGTTGAATTGGCCAATATTGGAATCTCTCCTGCAAATGGATGGTTGGAGATTAGGGAGAGAGTAGGAAATAGAGTTCTTTCCAACATTAGTATCTCCATCCCTAGTGGGAATCAGAATGGTTCTGTAGCAATAGTGAGTGTTCCAACAATAACTGAAACTACTGGATTTGTTGAACTTCAAGCACGCTATATTGCAAATAATGGAATTGAACAAAATTCCACAACATTTGTCCAGTCTCATATTCTTACAGAACGTATGATTGAAAATAATATTGCATCTACAATTATCGAGGTTAATGGTCCACCATCCATTGATTTAATTGACTGTTCTTCATCAATTGCGGCAAGAGGTAGCACAGTTTCATGTTGGCTAGATTCTAGTGATGAGTTTGGAGTAGAGTCTGCATTTTTCACTATTAACGGAACAAATCAATCTATTATTTTCGAAGGAAATGGAACTAGTGGAAATGGCAATAGGTGGACAATATTCTTCGATATCCCAGGGCATGTATCATTGGGTTTCTACGATATTTTTGTAAGAATTATTGATATCGATGGCCTTTCTGTTGAATCAAATGAGTCAGCGATTATTGAGATAATTGACTCACCTTCAATTTGGTATGGAATTCATATTTTAGGAGCAGATGATCCGACATGGACAGGTGATACTACTCTCCCTTCAGGGACACCTTATGGAATGTTTAGGGGAGTTTCTACTCCAGTTCGAGCTTGTGTCGAAGATGTAGATCATGATCCAACCAATGAGGCACCAACCTTCTTGTTTGAGAGAGGAGAATTATCCTCTTTCCAGATTCTACCAAAGGAGAATTCTTCTCGATTCCAATGCTACAAGGCTTTATTTGAATTAGATTTAGATGAACCCTTATCTCCTTTCCTTGCACGTTTAGCAGATTCGGAAGGAAACATTCTCACAACCAGATCAATCTTGGTAGAGAATCTTAATCCATCAATTGAAGCCACTTTCCAGAGAGATGGAAACAATTCGATGCTTGGTTTTGGTGTTGGTAATGAATCAGTCTTGGTATCTGTAAATGATCCTGATTCTCCATTATCTACAATTATAGGGCAAATAGAGTATAGTTGGCCCAATCAAGCTCCCCAAACAGTCCCTTTTTCGGTATTAGGCGATGGTAATCCTATTGACGTTCAATTACTCCCTCCAAGCCCTGGCTTATCTGCTGGTAACCTATTGATTAGAATTTCAGTCATAGATTCAGATGCGGGCCTTTCCATTTTGGATCTTACAATACCAATTGAAACGCGCCCCCCTTCTGTAACTGGGGTAGTATTGTGTGCAAATGGTCAAATGATCCCATTACAAAATGGTACAGAGTTAGTTCGAGGAGAATCTATGTTTTTGGTAGTACCAATTGATGAGCATAGGTCGCTTCTCCAGATATCTCCCTCCCTTCGTCAATCTGGATGGAGCGAATCTCTTTTCCAAGCTGCATCTGTGCCTGATTCTTGTTCAATTTCACCACATGTATATGTGGTCGATCTACCCCCTGATCTCATAGAAGGAGATGCAAGCATTGTAATTATTCTTTCAGATATTGATGGCTTAGTAACGGGGTGGACAGAAGATGTGCGAATTATTTTCCCTCCCCCCTCGATTCTAAATGTTAGTTGGCCCAATGAAGCCGATGTTGGAGAGAAATTGTTTATTGAATTAGAAGTTAGAGATGCTGATGATTTGAACGAAGTAATTTGTTCAATAGATGTACAATCAGGTAATTCTTCGCTATTACATCTAGAACAGAATCCAGATTTGCAGGGGAAAATCTCTGTTGAATGGGTCCCTAGTCGTCCGATGGAGAATGTAAATGCAACAATCGTATGTTTAGATGGAATGAATAGATACGATGTTTGGGATTCTGAAAACCCCATAAATATTAGTGGAAATATAACTATACAATTACCAGATATAATTGAAGAAGAACCAGAATTAGAGAAATCCTCTATTGCGGGATTGTTTCCAATAGTAATTAGCATATTTATATTATTGACATTAATTACATGTGCACTATTGTGGGTTGCACGTGAGAAAGATACAATTTCATTGTCTCCGTGGGAGATTGGAGGTATTCTTGATGCGAATCAAGTAGAATCAGAAGATGGACCTCTACCAGAAAAGATGCATGAGAAATTTTAATCTTTTTTTTGTTATATTTCTAAAGAGGCCTTTTTTTTCAAAATAGCATCTAGGGGAAGGGTTCAATTCTAGAATCTACTTTGGAGAGCCATGGCGACTGGGTATGTGCTCATCAATGTTGAGCCCGGTTTCGAATTCTCAGTCTACGAATCAATTGGCCGTTTTGATCAGGTTGCAGATTCTACGTTGTTGTTTGGTGATTATGATTTGATTGCCAAAGTAGTAGCTGATAACATGTCTGCAATTGCACAGTTTGTGGTTGAAGAGATCCGTCAAATTGAGGGTGTCCAGAACACCAAAACTCTAGCAGGTGCAGAGGTCTAAGACCCATTCGACACACGTCTAAGCACCTCCGAAAACGCCTTTTCCCCCAAAATTTGGAGACGTATCACGTTTTCCGGGAAAATATTCATAACCTAGAAGGAAAGCAGTAAGGTTTGAGGTGAAACTCAATGAGTGAGAAGAAATACTTCGTACTAATGGAGAACGGGAAGGACACCAGCACGGTGTACCACAACAAGCAGCCCCGCCAGGCGGCCCTAAAGGCAGCCAACAAGGGACACACCAGCATTAAGTTGCGCGAACGCGGAACTGACAAGGTGCATGTGTTTAATGGCGAGAGAAAGCAGGTGCCAAAGCCTGCTAGCGCCCCTGCTTGGCTCAAAGGCACACATGTCTGGAAGGCCAATGTAAGCAAGGTCGGCATCGAGCGCCTTTGAGCAGCTCTGCTAACC
>DASCRU010000065.1:0-2086 GCA_034400015.1 Candidatus Thalassarchaeaceae archaeon
AGGTCTCTCGCATTAACTTGTGAATTTTGTATGGAAGAAGAGCACGATTTACAGGAGTAACCTCGAGAATTCTACCATCATCCCTTCTTCTAATATCTTGAAGTAAAGGATGCCTTGACTTCTTGGCTAATGTCATCACAGTTGGCTTGTCAAGTTCTAATGCCGCACGAACAATCTTGACAAACGCTTCAGATTCAACACTGAATTTTCCAATCTCATCAATCACAATGACTTCTGCGTGATCCATTGCATGCTGTATTGCTGGAATTGCAACAGTATTCATTGTTTCAGTATCGATACCAAATCCAAACACACGATTTCTTGAATCAATATCTTTGTGTGCCATTATTGCTTCTTCTTGAGTTACAATGTCGATACAACGGTATCCCTTACGTTCTCCATCTTCGATTAGAGGTTCTGTCCGCATCCCAGCGATGATTAGAACATCCACCATACTGTCTCCTCGAGCCCTGAGTTCTTTGGTACGTTCATTGACCAACATTTCAACGACTTTTTGCATCACAGCGGACTTGCCGCTGCGAGGAAGTCCAGTAATTCCTATTTTCGGATGAACACCCATTCTTAGTCTTCGCCTCCGAACGATACTTCGCGCGTAGCCGTCCCATGTGCGTTCACCTCTATGAACCATACTCTCAATGAATCATAGTAAACCACTAACATTTGACATTATTTTCGAGCCGAATTGAGATATAAAAGCTCATTCATTGGTCTCAGTTACATCGTTTTCATTGGTTTGAGGGGACAAGTTCAACCATTCCCTTGAATCTTGTAACCAAGACCAGCCACGGTCCACCCATTGAAAGAGTCTATTCACATCTTCATCGCTTAATTCACATCGTTTTGCTAATTCAGTGAGAAATTGAATTTCTTCTTCTTGAAATTCTCCATCACAAGCCCCTACTATTGTTGCATCACGAAGAGCCAACCGAATTGCAACATCGCTCATTTCTTTGATTATCTCGTCTATTTCGAGATTTACCTTCAATTCTTGACGGAGCAAATCCCTCTTTCCTGGGGGAATTAATGCCCTACCCATTGCCGCTTCAATTGCAGCAGTTTCTTCTCTCACTAGGGTTCCATCAGCTCCAGCCATGGCTATTAGGATACGAACATAACCTTCACGATCCCCCTCTTCTAGGAAATCAATGGCATCTGGTAACACTTCGTTCCCTCACGAAGCATCGAGGATCTTCATTCCCCTACTCATCCAATCGTAACCTTCCATTACCCAATCTAGAAGGTCATCCACAACTGATTCTTCCATTCCGAGTCCAGTGGCGATTTTCAAGAGCACCTCAAATTCCTCTTCATCAACAGTGCCATCAGCTGCAGACATCATTATCGCATCACGTAAAGCAAGCTTGCCTGCCCTTTTATCAGAACCAGCCTTCAAATCTTCAAGACATTCTTCTAGAGATGGCGGAGTATGCAGATAATCACGAATAGCCGCTCTTTGATTTGGCGATAATAAAGCGGTCCCCATACGTTGTTCAAACATAGCCATTTCATCTTCGGTAATCTCATTGTCAACTCTCGTAATGAACGCTAGAAGTTTAGCATAAGCAAAACGTTCGCTCAGTTGGAGGGTGTGCAGCGTGTCGGGCAGCATGACTTCCACTTGTCCTGCCCTCTCATGAATCTAGCGTCGCTAAATGGTCAGTCATCGTTAGTCTCTACATCTGATGGCTTTCCGGTGAGTACTCCTCTCAATCTTGCATTGTCTGTTTGAATTGCTTCCATCCAATCGTATTTGACGTTCAAATTATCTGATAACACACGTAGTGCATTGCTATCCTTTGGGAGACATTTCCCTCCAAAACCTCGATTCAGTCCAAAAATTGGGTCAAGATGAGATGGGCCAATGGGTTGTGCCTGTGGAGCAGTAATGATATCTCGGACCTTGTACCAATCTGCACCCAATCCATGGCATATGTCATACATCTGATTGGCGAAAATAACTTTCACTGCGTAGAAAGTATTCTTTGTATATTTCACCATCTCGGCAACAGATGGCTCGACGTGAAATGTCTGATCTGACTTGATTACACCCGCTTCGCGGTGTTGT
>DASCRU010000066.1:0-6765 GCA_034400015.1 Candidatus Thalassarchaeaceae archaeon
GCCCTCTAAAATTATTACTGACATTGCTAAGGTTGAATAGCCGCTTCGAAGACCTGCCGAATCCTTGGCTCCACCAGATGACTTTTCTTTTGGCCCCCCCGATGGCCCTGGTGAAAAAGACAGAAATCGAATTTCTAAGGCATGGAGGAAGCGTTTGTTGAGAAATATTAGGTTTCAGAATACCCCAACTAACACAGTTTTGAGAATTAGACGTAAAATGAAACCTATACGAAATTTGAAGGTGGCAAGGAGAAAGAGAATTCGTCGCAAGATATTCACACCTATTTTGGTTCAAAAAAATGATTTTAATCAGGATTTTCAATTGAATTGGGCATGATTTAGGCAACCATTGATGATTGGTCGAGGAGAGTGGAATAATGGGTGAGCGAGTGGATGAGCGAATCGAGTTCCTCGCGGCCGAGATTACCCGTCATTCTGAATTGTATTACA
The DNA here is from genome assembly GCA_034400015.1 of Candidatus Thalassarchaeaceae archaeon. Lineage (GTDB taxonomy): Archaea > Thermoplasmatota > Poseidoniia > Poseidoniales > Thalassarchaeaceae > MGIIb-N2. The sequence goes on from DASCRU010000066.1 coordinate 451, forward strand.
ATCATTCAGCTCCCGAAATTTCAGATACTGATTTCGATGCATTATGGGATGAATTAAGACAATTAGATCCTGATAATGAAGTTCTTCACAAGGTCGGACCTGAGCCATTACCAGGTACTGTGAAAGTAGAACATATGTTTCCTATGCGTTCCTTAGATAAAGGAACTACAGATGATGACATAGTTCATTTTGTAACCCAATCTACATCAGGAGGAAAACGATTTTTGGCTCAGCCAAAATTGGATGGTTCGGCACTATCACTTGAGTATGTAGCAGGAAATCTCCACCGGGCTGCTACTAGAGGGAGTGGTGAGAAAGGAGAGGATGTTACGTTGAATGCAAAGTTGGTAGCTAACATCCCGACTCGACTAAATCATCCATATACCATTCATGTACGAGGTGAGGTAGTCATGCCTCTAGCAATTTATGAAGAAAAATATAGCGATGTTTCACCAAACCCACGCAATCTGTGTTCAGGTGCATTACGTCAAAAACATGGAGATGGGAAGGCAAATGCATCCGATTTGGTGTTCTGTGCATATGATGTTAAATTCCCCGATGATTCACCTCAGATGAGATTTGACAGTGAATTGTTGCACTGGCTCCAAAAAGCAGGAATTGAGCCTGCACCATGGAAAGTCTTTGAATCCGAAATCCCCCAAAATGAAATGATTGAGTACACCAATGAATGGAGTATGAAACGATCTTCGTATGAGTTTGAAATAGATGGGATTGTTTTCAAGTTAGATGAATTAAATCATCGCGAAAGGTTGGGAGAAACTGCCCACCATCCTCGATGGGCATTGGCATGGAAATTCCCTTCTCAAGAGGCTCATTCGGTTCTTCTCGATGTCGATTGGCAAACAGGAAGAACAGGTTCTGTAACTCCAGTTGCTCGAATAGCCCCTCAAATGGTGGGTGGAGTAACAGTTGAAAATGTCACCTTGCATAATGTTGGAGAAGTAGGAAGATTAGGGATTAAAATTGGTGATAAAGTCAAGATTACACGAAGAGGAGACGTAATTCCGAAAATTATTGAAAACCTAGGACAAGCGTCACCTAGTGATTTGGAAAATCGCTTCCACGCAGATGGAACATCCTTCTCAGGAGTTTTATCATTCAAAGAAATCGATATTCCTCAAGAGTGTCCTGCGTGTAACAGGATTCTAACTATGGAGGGGGCATTTCTCAGATGTTCAGCATTGGAATGCGATGCTAGAACTGCTAGATCCCTCACATATTGGTGCCGCACTCTAGAAATGGACGGCATTGGAGAGAAATTAATCGAAGCATTGTTGGAAAAGAGCCTAATTGTTACAATTGCTGATCTGTATCGCCTCAATCATTCACAATTATCCAAATTAGATCGAATGGGAGACAAGAGTGCAAACAATGTTCTTGATGAACTTGCAAAGACTCGGACTTTGAATTTAGCAAAATTTCTTCATGCACTAGGAATGGAAAGAATTGGACCTGAAGTTGCAACAACAATTTCTCAACACTTCATTTCTCTTGAAAAAATACTTCACTGGATTGACGAAGGTGAAGATGAAGAGTTGACTACCATTGATGGAATTGGAGAAAAAGTGGCAGCAATTTTCCGAGAAGGAATTTCAACGCGTAGAACCCTCATCCATGAACTTACAGAATTGATTACAGTGATTGATGAAACACAATCATCGAGCGGAATTTTTGATGGAAAATCGTTTTGCATTACTGGTTCTCTTTCTCGTCCTAGAAAGGAAATCGCTCTTGCCATCAAATCATTGGGGGGGAAGGTAGTTTCCAGTGTTTCAGGAAATCTCGACTATCTTGTAGCAGGCGAATCAGCCGGTTCAAAATTAGAGAAAGCACGAAATCTCGATGTTACAATATTAGACGAGAACGAGTTTGAAATATTGATGAATGGAACAAACATATCTTCATCAGAAGAACCAACTGACGATCTGCATCAATCAACTGGAACGTTGGATGATTGGATTTGATTAACCATACATTATTCCTGATAGATGATTTTACTCTTCTTCATCAAGAAAATGTGGGCACGTTGAAATCCCCATTACTGAATATGCTGGACAATTCCCAGAAGCGCTAGTTCCAACTAACCATACTGCTACTATAATTGCAAAAAAATGGAAATATTGTTCAATTCCTCCTAGAAAACCTGCTAATTCAGCCATAGCAAGCCCTCCTCCTGCAAGCGCTCTTGTTATTCGGTCAGGAGCTCCAACATTTCGAGACATCAACAATTCCTCCTCGTTTACTGAAGCTGAAGAAATTCTCATCCATAGAGCATGCCTGATGGTTGAGAAGATTCTTCTTCTTGTTCTAATTTACCTAGGTGAGCTTCCATCATCTCTCGGATTTGTTCTTCTATTCTCTCTGCTTCTTCAATCAGTGGCTCTGTAGGCAAAGAGAGATTCGGGAAAAGCAAATCCAATTTTTCGATAATTCGTGCTGCAGCCCTAGCATCAGGAAGGCCAGCACCAGGTGGGCCGTTCGCTTCAGCAAGGATGGCAAATGTATCGAGACCTCTTCGTCGACATTCGCCTAGGAGCAATCCAGTCATTCCAGCAATTACTCCTTGTTTGAGAAGGGGGATTTCCATTTCTTCTAGACGTTTTCGAGTTGCAGGAGTTGCACCAATTCCTAGTAGAGTCTCATTTGAGTCATCATCATCAATAATTTCGTGAGCATGTTCATCTGTATGCGAGAAGGAATCAATCAAGACTCCTCCAGAAACCTTTGCTTCCTTAGACCAATCAAGAAGAACTTCACTCAATGAAAGAGCCATTTCGTTTCTAATTGGGATCTCTGAAACAATGAGAATGAGTTTGTCACATCCATCTACATTGCAAACAGGTTCTCCAGCATAGAACCGAAGAGGGGGCATTGGTTGCCCATCTTTTACAAGACATACAGCCGGAAGTCCTGAAGCTCTTACGCCTCCAACGAAAGTAAGTTCCAATTGCTCAACAAGGTAGTGGGCAACAATAGAGGTCACATATCCGACAGATGGAAAACAAGTGATTACTAAAGCGCCCTCAGCATCAACACTGTCACTCACTTTGAGAATAGGTCCGGTACTCATACCCCCCCGTGGGCGTCGGTGGAGTTAATCATTAGGCCTCCACATGTCGTGTCGAGGGGGAGGAGATGTCGGTTCCAGCACACCAGCTTTCTCCATCATCCTGGAACAATTTTGAATCATGTCCAAGGAAGTATTGGCTATCCCGTCAACGCCTTCCGAGAAAGGCAGGTATGGCTGCTACAATCGGTACAGCAGTTCACGATAGTGTAGAAGATATGTGTAATTTGGATATTTCTTCTCGAGATTCCGAAGAGGTAGGTTGGCTACCTCCAACTGCGAAAGCAATTCTTGACCTTCATTGGAAGAAAGAGAAGGAAATATTCCTTGGAACTCCTCGTCATCCTGCTTTCAAAGATGGAGAAATAATTCGTGCTTATGATTTACTTATTGGATCTCTCAATCTTTTGATTTCAAATGCTCAAATCGGCAAGGTTCTCATGTCGGAAGTTTCTGTAGCACAATGGAGAATGGTCCAAGATTCTGTTCTAGCTGCCGAAGGAACACTACGTTCTCCTTGTGGCCGACTAATGGGTCGACTTGATTTGTTGGTAAAGGAATTAGATGAAGAAAAGAATCCCGTTGGGTGGATTGTTGCTGATTTGAAGACGGGAAAGATGCCCACTGGAGGCCTCTATGATACCGTCAGCCGTCAATTACGATTTTATCGTGATATGTTGATGGAAATCAATCCAGATGCACCACGCGTTAGGGCGCAGGGCTGGTATTCTGCGGGTCCAAAAGTGTATGAAGCAGAAGGCCCATCTGTTCTCGATGATGCCTTCAGAGCATGGGAAGGCATGGCAATTACGAAAGAGCCGTTGGAAGCAACTCCGGGAGAGGATGCTTGCCGTTTTTGTGAATGGAAGGCTTGGTGCCCATCATGGTTTCACTCCAGAACAAATGGGGAACTTCCTCCTAGTGGGGGGATTTTCCGAGACGAGGTGGCCATCGTTTTACAGTTCGATGAATCTAGTGGAGCATGTATGGTTGAATTACTCACTTCAAAGGATGAAGAAGGAGGGATAATTCCTTCTGGACGTACAGTAGGAATTGTATGCAAGGGGCAATCTTTGGATCAAATGCGTTCTGTAATGGAATCAGATCATCGGGGAGCAGTCTTCCTTGGTTCAATTCGTTCAAATTCACGACCTTGGGCAATGGGAGATTGGAGCGAGGTACTACCTTGGACCCCCCTATTAGAATCACGTCGAAAACAGGATTAATTCTCACAATGTCCTCGAATCAATTCTTTCGCATCAGTGTTTAGTGGACTTGCAGGTGAACAAAGCCAGCGGATGTATCCAGGGTCTTCTAATGCTATAACACGAATTTCTCTGGATTTATGTTTACCAAAACAGATGATGATTTGTCCCCCATTTCTGCGTAACCTCCCCCCTGTTCCTTCTACAGGCTCGAGATCATCCAATCCTGGCCCCAATTCATTTTTCAGAGAATCTCCTGTTGTTATCCAATTTTCTATTTCAGTTACTGAACGACGAAAATGTTGTGGATGTTTGGCAATCCATCTCCAAAGAAGAAGAAGCGTTGCCCCTGCATCAGCAGCAGCATTGTGGGCCTTGATCAATGAGATATCTGCCATTCTACACAGGGTTCCAAGATCATGTCTTCCAGGTATCCGAAGACGTTTTGCTAACCTTAGAGTATCTATCATGGCATGGGGCTTTGGAGACAAACGTCCTAGTCGTGCAAATTCAGCAGTCAATAAAGGCCAATCATATCGTTCAATATTGTGTCCTACAATCACTGAACCATCAATCAAATCATGAATCCTATCAGCATGTTCGGCAAACACCCCTTTCTCTTTTACATCCTCATCAAAGATACCATGAATAGAACTTGCATTTGTTGGAATTTTACATTGAGGATTGACTATATTATCGACAGTCACACTTTCACCTTGTTTGTCACTACCCACAAGCGCATATTGAACAATCCGAGCACGACGAGTATCCAATCCGGTTGTTTCCAAATCGAATGCTAAGACCCTATGTCCTTGAAACGGGTCCTCTGCCATATTCTACAATGAACATCGACCGTTTTTCATTCATCGCGTTCTTTTAACGACCTCTATTTGCCATAAAATACAATCATTCAAGCGTCAGGGCTAAACCATGACAGGTTGCAGTTGGACATATGAAGGACCGTCGTAGCCTATCTGCGAGCTTCATTATTCTCGTTCTTCTCAGTGTTTCATTAGTAGGATGTACTGGAGTTTTAGCGCCGATATCCCCTACAGCCCGTCTAGAGGTTGATGTAGATAGCATCCATGTAGGAGAGGCGATCAATTTTGATGCTCGTTCTTCCACTAGTCCTGATCCCACATTAATCACTTCTTATTTGTGGGATTTTGGAGTAGCACAACGAAACTCAACAAATGGATATGTAAGTCAGGTGTTCAATGAACCCGGACGTTTTGAAGTTCGTTTAACTGTAGTCAATGATGTAGGTGGCGAAGATTCCGATACTGTTTCGATTTATGTGAATGCATTACCAACCGCTGCGATTTCAGGACCAACTGCTGTCAAGACTGGTTCGATGGTTACTCTCGATGCATCTTCATCTATTGATCCAGAAGGGGGCGTTCTTGTTTACGAATGGGATATTGATTGGTCTATTGATTCCAATGGCGATGGTAATTTTCAGAATGATGTAGATGATACCAATGTTACGTTGACATTTCTGCCTGATTCTTCAGGAGATCGTCGAGGTTCACTAACAGTCATTGATGACAAAGGAGCCACATCAACCACAACATGGGAAGTCCGTGTGTTGGAACGAACTTTCAATGTGACCTGGCGGCAACAGAGCATGACCGTGTCGTGGGAGGGCTATCTAGAGCAAGGAGAAACCTACGAGATTTCGCATATTCCTGCAGATGGTTTCAGAATTTATGAGTTCAATGGAACATTGACTCTCGCTCGAGACATTGTTCCTGCTCAATGGCCCGAAGATAATTTCACTATGCGTCTTTCAATTCCTGAATCAAGTTGGAATGCTAAGGTAGAGACACAACAGGATTCCCCTACGAGTAATTCAACGGGCTCAATAGAAAGAAATAATCTCAATCCATATCCAACTGAACCAATGACGTATACCGCTGATTCACCAGATGCGTTGATGGAAACATTGCTATCTGAACCAGGTGCTAGATTTGGTCAAGGGGACTGGATTTGGAAACTCACAGCAGATCAAGCTGATCCGGA
>DASCRU010000067.1:0-1434 GCA_034400015.1 Candidatus Thalassarchaeaceae archaeon
TTGTAATCCAATAAATCTGGATTCAACAGATGGCCAGTTCGCCCACATCTCATTTCTTCTGAAAGAACTTGACCCATTCCCATGTGACAGGATCCAATGATTTGCCCTTCAACTGCGAGTGGATTGAGTGCCTTTCCACAATCATGAGCAGCCCAAGCTTTGATCACTTTGACAAATCCAGTTTCAGGATCGACTTCTACCTCTGCAACATATGCCGAGAACGAATAAGCAGGAGCAAGGCCTGCTGCAGCCCCTTTGTGGATTCCACCCATCGGTGGTGTACGATAAGCACCTGAGGAAATCAGTGAACCAGTATCTGCTTGCGCTTTGTGTACTGCTTCTAACCAAGATACCCCTATCGCTGGGTCTCTTTTGTAGTATATTCTTCTATCACCAAGAACCAAGGAATCAGGATGGTAGCCGGTAATTTCTGCCGCTGCTTTGAGTACTTTCTCACGCATTTCAATTGCTGCTCGAATGGCAGCATTGCAATTCATGAAGGTCACACGGGATGAATAAGATCCTAAATCTACAGGAGAAGTATCACTTTCTTTGCTGCGAATTCGAATCATATCCAATGGTAGTGCTAGGACTTCAGAAACAGATTGTGCAACAGCAGTATCACTGCCTTGTCCAATCTCTGCTGCACCCGTATGAACTGTAACTCCTCCATCCATGTCGCATTGAAGGTGAACAGTAGCATGAGGGAAGTTTTCAGGATCCCAGTGAATTGGTAATCCTGATCCTGAAATGAAGAATCCACATCCTATGCCAATTCCTCTTCCGAATGGAAGTTTTCTGAATTTTTCATCCCATCCAGATTGCTTTCTTACTTCATCTAAGCATTCCCTCATTCCAGTACTTGTGATTCTAAATCCAGTTATTGTTCTGCTATGAGGTGGGAGAAGGTTAGCCAGACGGAATGTCATTGGGTCCACTCCCATTTGTTCACAGACGTCGTCTATTGCAACTTCAACCGCACAACGTGAGTTTACTGCCCCATGCCCCCTCATGGCTCCACTAGCGGGTTTATTCGTCCAAACCCTAGCACCAGTATAGTGGAACCCACCAATTTCGTATGGAGATGTATGTAGTACTCCATTGTAGTAAGTTGTCACATGCCCAAATGATGCAAATGCACCACCATCAATTAGAGCATCAGTCTCAATACCTGCAATTCGTCCCTCTTCATCAGCGAAAACTTCCATCTGGATTCTGCTTGGATGTCTCCCTCGATTTATCCAATAGACCTCTTCTCTATCAAAGTTAATTCTTACAGGACGTCCACTTTTTCTAGATAGAATCGCAGCACACATTTCGTGTGGAAATGGGTCCGATTTCCCTCCGAATCCGCCTCCTACGAATGTTCTGATGACGTTGATTTGATGCATTGGGACATCTAGAACTGCTGATAACGCTCGATGGACATAGTGA
>DASCRU010000068.1:0-5835 GCA_034400015.1 Candidatus Thalassarchaeaceae archaeon
ACGTATATTCTTGAAAATCCTGGCCAATCAGTCAACTTACGTGCCCCTCTTTCAATGACAGGTTGTATCTCATTGTCCCTAATTGAGGCTGCATTGGTGGATTTAGGTCGGCCATATAGTCGCAGATTTTCTCCTTCTACAGTAGATAGTGCAGGCATTCTAATCGACATAGAGGACAATCATGTCGAAGAAACAATTTGGGATGAATCTAAATCTATGCTGTCGATTCATCCGGCTACTGTGCATGCCTTGGATGGACATCGCGGTGATGGTAGACACGGGCGTCTTTCACCAGTAGCTTTGTCTGCCTCATTAATGGAAGAATTATCTTCTGATGGGCCTAGAAGTAGTAAATTGCTCCCGTATTCAATCGCTGGAAATTGGTTGCACGATGCATTAGATCAGGCATACGATCCAGTGTTCACAATTCTCAGAGATTACTTGGAAGAGAAAGGAGTAATTCGCGTAGTACCATTGCCTGAAGTCCCTGATCCTTCAGTAGAAATGTTGCCGGAATTGGACCCGTATTTGTTGGAAGGCCTCTCATTAGGTTGGGGTAAGATGGAGTTAGAGGATCGTGCCAGATCTCTTTCAAGCTATTTGTTGCCCTTAATACCACTTGAACGTCCATCTACTCCACGTATAGAGGAATTAGGTTGGCATCGTATACTTGCATCTGATTGGTCACGTGACCTTGCGTCTCAGTTGCACGATATGGAAATTGAATGGAATCGAACGGATCAGATCCGACTTTTTGCTAGTAGGACTGTGGACTCATTGGTTCGCATTGGTCGTTTTGAATAATATCATTCGATTAACAAGGTTCTACCACATCCTCCGCAAGGGAGTCGAAGAGGTCTTTCTTCAGAAGATATTGGGTTTGTTTGTTTGCAAATCGGGCAATCAATGACAGGTATTTTCCGATTGGGTATGTTGTCTAAACCATCAATCAGATGTCTAGGTGAGATGAAGATTACCAATAATGCCATCACAAATATTCCTATGCCTGAACCCAATACTATGCCCATTCTAATCCCTGTAGTGTATAGGATGAATAGTATAATTGAGGAGAGTATTAGCCAAAAAATCGAGGGCCCTCTTGAACGTGTCCGAGTCCCTTTTAGTGAAACAGTTCCAGTCAATACTAGGATGATTAAGACAAGGAATAGGCCAGTCAATGGGCCATCTACGAATGATGTTGCTGGGGTTATTGTGACTCTAAAATCATCCATTCTTTCATCGGAGGTGAACGATACTCTCACATTTTCTGCTATGCCTACTCGAAGGTGCTTGGTATCAATTTCTTCTGAATATACATTGGATATACCTTGTAATGGGTTGGTGGAAAGACTTGCATCTAGGCTAACTTCTGTCCAATATGTTTTGGATTGTGAGCGGACGAATGTTTCGATGAACACGAAGGATCCTGGCTCAAGAACTGTGCTAGATCGAATTTTGATGAAAATTGGTTCTGGGCCAAATGAATTCTGATTTTGTAAATCTACATCAATGTCTAGAGCCCCTTCAAGGTCGAAAGGGTCTCCTCCAAGAATAGCGTTTGACTCAAGTGCCAGTGCACGATCTAGGAAATCTGCAAGGTCTCTACCACTACCAGTTAGATGATTCACCAACCGTTCTAATTCAGAGTTGTCTACTTCTCTATTGTTGTGTCCTTCTGAACCTACAATATCTCCCGAAACATCTAGTTCTCTCCACCAGGATGTCGAATCGAGACTTTCATTTCCAATATTGTCTAGTCCCCATCGAAGCCAGGTTGCAACTGCTCCCTCAATCTCTAGTGTACTAGTCCTTTCTAGTCGGTCATCTACTTGGTTTACATCAATTTGAACATGCAAACTACTCCCTCCAGTTCTTACTGGTTCGCTAGATGGATACCATCCATCTCCGCTGTCTGAACTTCCGTCTAGGGTTAACTCATGACTGAGTTCTGACTGTATATTTACTCCGTCTTGGGGCAGAAGAGTTAGATTGAAGGTGTAGTTTCCAGATTCGAATCCAGCTGAATCCCATACATAGACTACTTCTACTCCATTTTCGATATTACTAACATATGGATTTCCTTGGATAACATTGCCCTGTATTTTAGCTGTAAGCGATTGAGTAGTTGCGAGGTCATCTGCGTATGCTGAATGGAACCTTATTGGGAAGAATACTTCGTTTCCATCTACATTCGGTTCCATCATTTCTATGTCGAGTAATGGTGCATTAACCCTTATTCCTGTTGTTGATTCAGGTCCTCCCCAAGATACCCACATACCTGATTCATCATCTGGAGATGACCAAATTATTCCGTTTTCTAGATAAAAAGAGACGCTTATCCTGTCCCCACGATTAACATTGATTTGGTCTATGTCTACATCCATATCATATGTTCCGCCCCTACCGGCAACAGTAGTGACTGATGTTTCGAATACCTCTCCACCAATTTCAATTATTGTAGTCCAATTTCCTGCTGCTGCAGATGCTCCTTCTACACGATAATCAATTGTATGTGTCCAAACACCTGCAGGGATGGTACCTCCAGCTCCAATCTCTGATTCAAAGGAGTATAGTTCCACACGCGAGGCTGCGGCTTCAGGATTTACCTCATATTCAATGAAATTGTTTACGGCGCTTTTGGAAGGAGTCATAGATCCAGTAGATTCTCCCCCCTCGCCTCCTATGAAAAATAATGTGTGGTCAACAGATCTTGAATGCACAATGCCTTGTTCCCCTGAAACATCTTGCAAAGGCAGCATTGGAATTAACAGAATGAAAAGAACCGTTGTAACTAGTCTGGCTCGTTTCATGTTCTTGCCACTCCTCTTGAGTCCTTCAATCCCACGCAGTATTTTTCATTCATGTAAGTAGACTAGAACGATAACACCATCTTCGTTTATTCCCGTGATCCGTGCGAACCCCACTCTTTCTAATTGCAAAACATCTCCTATCGAATAGTTTCCGATTTCTATCATGCCATTATTCTGAACGATATTTTCTCCTTCTGGTGAAAAAAGAATGGCAGGTTTGGAGTGGTTTTCGAGTAACCAATGAATAATTGGTCTGCGATCAGTACGATCGAATCCACTTGTTTGAAGGGATTTTCCACTCAAACTAACATTGGCGAATTCCTTTAGGCGGAATTCATTTTCAATATCTTCAGTCTGCAATATTATCACATCACCTTCTGAAGGAGCGGGCCAAATTCGTTCGCCCATTTCTGGATCATCGGGGTGCTTGGGAATTTTGATCTCATCAAAGGGCCATGGTTCAACCATTGTCAATTTTAAATTTGATTGTTTTCCGCCAATGAAGGAAATTCTAGGGGTTACTCTATCAATTACTTTTGAGTTATGTGACTCGATACTCTGCATTGAAACAGAAATGTCCTTCTGTGTTAATCCAAGTTCAATCCAAAAAGCTCGTAATGCTTTAGGGTCAAAACCTCGAGCACGTAAAGCCGCTATTGTAGGTAGCCGTGGGTCATCCCATCCCGAGTATTTACCTGAATTAATCTCTAATTTCATCCCACTAGTGGAGAATCCACCGAATTCATGCACTTTTACTCGCCCCCAGTACATTGTTTGGGGATACTCCCAACCTCTTGAATCGTAGAGTAGAGTTTGTTTCCGAGTAGAATCCATTAGATCCTTCCCTCGAATAATGTGTGTTACTCCTTGCAGATAATCTTCAATTGCAGATTGGTAATCTAATAATGGCCATACTCGGTACTCCGAACTAACCCTTGGGTGAGGGGTAGTCTGAATTCTAAGAGCTGGCCAATCTCGAAGAGCAGGATTCGGCAGTGAGAGGTCCGTTTTGATTCGAACTACTGCCGCTCCGTCATTCCACCCCCCGCTTGCGTCATTCATTTTCACCCATCGTTCTAAATTCTCCATTGTTGTAATGTTGCGACACGGACATGCTTCTTTTGAATCTCGGAGAATCTTGAATTTTTCAGCAGTACATGTGCAGACATAAGCGTGCCCATTTTCGAGGTCCTCCTTTGCATGTTGCAGATACACTGGCATTCTATCAGATGCAATGACGATTCTGTTTGGTTTTCCGCCAGTCAGCCATTCATATTCATCTTGAATTTGCTCATATGCCCAAATTTCAGGAGGTTTCCGTTTAGTATCAGTGTCATCAAATCTTAGGATAACTTCACCCTCATACATATTCGCATATTCGCTATTGATGATTACTCCACGACTATGCCCAAGTGTCATTGGTCCATTCGGATTAGGGGCGAATCGTAATACTACATCCCCATTGGTTTCTAGGGGTTTGAGTCCTTCTCTTCGCTCTTTGATTCTTTTCTCTAACGCTTCAGGTGCTTCTGCAGATAGTAATTCTCGAATGTGGTCTAATCCTTGTTCTGTTGCAATTCTGTTTGCTTCATCCACTGCAGGCTGAATTTTTGAAACAAGTTCACGAGCGTGAGGCTTGAGTTCTGGATGAGCTCCGAAGATTCTTCCAAGTACTGATTTCATTTCTCCTGAGCCTTCATATTCTAGAGCATTTTGAAGTGAGAAGGTCCTGATCGCCTTCACAATTTCAGGTTGATCGACGGGATTGGACATGACCTTCGGTCGATTCCTAGAGGGGCTCACACTTACAATTGCCGCTTACCAAGTGTCCAAAGAGGTCTGTCCACCAACATTTTCAGTTATGCGAGGCCGCATTGGGACAGTTCCTCTTCCTGATTCATTCCATGCTCTCTTTACGGTGGCCCACGACCATCTTAGATGTTCATGGGGGGAATCAGCCGCCAATAACAATGGAAGAGCCATTCTTGTTTTTGGGTCTGAGGGATATCCTGATCCGATTTCAACACCGCATTCATTTGCAATTTGTTCGACTTCTAGATCTCTGTGTACCTTTGCAAGTATGGAAGCGGCTCCAACAATTAAATGTCTAGAATCAGCTTTATGCTCTGAAATTAATTCTGAATCATCAGGGAATCTTCTCAGTCTTGAAGTTACATTTCTGCCAAATCTTTCTTCATTTACATCACATGCATCCAATACTAATTTTGAAACATTTTCCGTTCCAATTCCCTCTATCGATTTGGCAAATAATTGAACTTCAATAGCGTTCAAATTATCGTGTTCCATCGCTCTATCTATTTGTTCCGCTGAGAAACAGATAATACAATGCTTCCATGTATTTTCTTGTAATATCTTGTTGCGAATCTCCATTCTTTTTGATGGGGAGAGTGCCTTGGAATCATTAACTCCCATTTCGGATAATTTTCCAATTTCTGATTGAGGAATTGCAAGTGCGGCAACAACAAGTGGCCCGATTACAGGGCCCCTTCCAGCCTCATCAACTCCTAGAATCATAACCATTTTCAGAGGTCTAGGTCAAAATCGCTATCGGTCGAATCTTCGTTTTTTGTAGATTTTCCAATAGATTTGGTGGGGACCACATCTGCTGAACTCAATGGTTTTTTCTTTTTTGTTTTCTTTGATGGAATCAATTTTTCACCTAGTGTAAGTTTGCCAGTACTTTCAATTAAATCACTAGCTAGTAAGGCTGCATCTTTCAGATTTACTTCTTTTGTATGGTGGTCAAGAACAAATGTAGCTGCATGGACTAATTCTTCATCGATTACAATAGGAGTGTTAGACGAGGGGGCTGATTTTGATTTAAAATCCGCTTTGAATTTCTCAGGGTCAATTTTGTTTGATTGGATTTCCGTCTTATTTGCTTGCGGATTCTCTTCAAATTTTTTCGTCCAATCCTCTACCGTTTCCTTGGGTGGAGAAACATACTTGGCGCGATGCATTTCTATGTCTTTTTGTCTTTTTACTAGTGCTCTATTCAACATAA
>DASCRU010000069.1:0-6114 GCA_034400015.1 Candidatus Thalassarchaeaceae archaeon
TTTGGGAAAAGAGAGGACATTTCTTGCCATAATTGTCTAGCTAGTGTTTTGTTGTGGCTGAGTATTAGGGTTGGAATTTGCAACTGTTCGATGATATGGGCCATTGCAAAGGTTTTCCCTGACCCTGTGACACCTAGTAGCACACATCGTTCCTGTGAATTTTCCAATTGAGAAATGATTTTTTCAATTGCATTTTCTTGGTCCCCTGCAGGCTCGAATTCTGCTTCAATTCGAAATGGGATTTGTTCTAAACCAGCCCGTTCACCCATTAATTTGGTGAGATCGTAAGGGTCGGCAGGGGGCTGCATTTTCTCATCCTCATGGTAAGAACAATCCACCATTTACATGGAGAACCGCTCCGGTGATGTATGATGAATCATCGCTACATAAGAAGGAAACCACAGATGCAATTTCTTCTGGTTTTCCAACTCTCCCCATAGGTATCTGATTTTCTCGTTCTTTTCGTTTAGAGGGCGTGTCCTTTCCGATGATATCAGTATCAATTGAACCCGGTGCAATTACGTTTACTCTCTGACCAGAATTTGCTAGATTGATGGCAAGACTCCTAGCCCAAGCGTGAAGTGCACCTTTCGATGCGGCATAATCTGCCCCATGTGGGCTCCCCTTGATTCCCAATTGACTCCCAATAGCAATTATTGTAGCATCATCATTTAGATGCCTAGAAAGTGCCGTGTAGACTGCAACTGAACCTCTGAAATTTACAGACATTGTTCGTTCCAATTCTTGCAAAGAAAGATCTTTTGCAGAATTACGTTCATACATCCCATGGTTCAGAATTAGCGTATCTACGCCTTCTTGCATCCATGGATGATCTGCTAGAATGAATACTTCATCAGTATTCCCACAATCAACCTTTACTGCAACACAATCCACACCATCTTTTCGAAGTTCAGAAACTATGGTCTCTGCAGATTGAGAATCGTTGTTATATGTCATCAAAATACGATAACCGTCTGCACCAAGACGTCTAGAAATAGCGGCACCAATTCCTCGTCCCCCTCCAGTAATAATTGCAATCTTCATTATTCCACCCTAATTTTGTAATAGTCCACTTTCTGGTTGAATCAATATAATTGGTATGAGAAGAATCCAACCTGTTAGCATTGAAGCACGGAACAAAACTGTTTGAAAATCAGAGAATTTCTCTTTTGTCAGGATTACTGCAATGTTGGTTAATGCCATTATAGCAGTAGCACCCAAGAACCATATTTCATCCATTGGGTTAGAGATCGCGAAGCAGGCGAACCAAAGAAGAGTTAGTTGAACAGAAGTTCTAGTTGTTGCATCTTCACCAAATCGAGCAGGGAAGGAAAATACTCCGTTATTCCGATCATTTTCAATATCCATTCGAGCATAATTGATGTCAAATGCTGTAATCCATAGGGCGACTCCTAAACAAATAGGAAATATTGTGGGCATCCATAGGAATTCAGTTCCATTTTCAAATATTCCAGTAATTGCTGCCCAACCATGGACATCCGCTGCAATAGCAACCCAGGCTCCAGCAGGAGCGAGTCCTAAGCAGAGGCCAAGCCATAGATGGCAAAGCCAGGTGTAACGCTTTGTATATGGGTAGATTACAAAGGCAAGAACTGGGAGCCACGACATCATCAATGCAACTTTATTGAGAAGACCTGCTCCAACCATGAGCATCAAAAGAAAACAACCTGCGAGAATTGATGCAGTTTGAATAGACATCGTCCCTGTTGCCAGATGTCTCCCTTGTGTTCGGGGATTGGCGGCATCGATGTCTTTGTCCACAATCCGGTTCAATGACATTGCAAGGCCTCTAGCTCCAATTGCAGCCACGAGGATCCAGACAAGATCAATTCTAATCCAACTATATTCTGAGGGAGGTAAGTCGTCTATGAATTGGTTGAATGCAAGAATATAACCGATGAGGATGAAAGGTAGCGAAAATAATGTATGTTCGATTTTTACGAATTCAAAAATTTCCTTCATCGCCATCTAAACTCATTCCTATTTTATTAGATGAGGCGGCCAATTTCGACTTCCTAATCCATCGCCATCTGCATGTGACCTAACTCGTTCAATCGTTTCTTGATTATGAAGTGTGACTGCAGGCCATCTTCTGATAGGGTGAGGGCCATCCATCGAAGGAATCGGTGTAGTGGCATCCCAAGCGACCCTACTTTTCCCAACATCAAATCGAAGGCCACGATCAACATCAAACCTTGCAAACAATTGCCAGAGTAAACGCCTTCTTGCTTTTGGACCATGTAAATCTAAATCATTATCTGTGATGAAAAGCCATCGTAAGGTTTTCGAATTTTGCAATTGCCAAATTGAATTTATCAATTGAGAAATTGCCTCATTCTTTTCCTTTGCGAGCTCTTCATTCAATCCGAACATCCCTGTTTCAGGTTCAGGCCGACCTTCGATTGAAGTAGTAACCACAAGCATACTTGGACGTAGAAGTCTGGCATCTGTCACTGCATCTAAATCAAGTACTGATTGCAGAAATCCTTCAGGAACTCCTGGAGCTTTGACATTTCCCTTTCTCCAACCAGGAGCACTACGTTTAGGTGATCCTTCGGGGCCTTCTGAATCACTTCGAGGGTCGGCATTTGGTATTGTTGTAGCATCTATCAGAATCTTTGATTGTACATTTTCATAAGGTGTTGCGGGGTCTAATGAATCACCGACCATCCCCTCGATTACAATTATGTCTTCTCTTGGGTCGACTTTGTCATTTAGAGCATCCAAAAATGATTCTAGATTATCTGGTTCTTGTTCAGAATCCACTGTAACAATGGTTTTGAGGAACATCATTTGCCCGGCCCCGAATAATCCCAATGCTGTTTTCCTCGCTTGTCTGGGATAACGTTGTTTTGAAGAAACAATAGCCAAATTATGGAAACCAGTTTCCATTGGCAAGTGGATCCCCATTACATCCCGATGTTGAAATCGTAGTATTGGGCTGAATTGTTTTCCAATTGCTTCTCCAAGAAAACCATCTTCCATTGGAGGTAAACCTACTATGGTAGCGGGCATCATTGCATCTTTTCTATGAGTGACCGCTGTTACTTTCAGAACAGGATATTGATCGGTTTGTGAATAGAATCCAAAGTGATCTCCAAAAGGACCTTCAGATTTTGTTTCTCCAGGTTCTACATATCCTTCGATAATTATGTCTGCATCAGCAGGAACCCAAATATCCTGTGTTAGAGCTTTAACGATTCGTAAGCGCCTACGTCCTAATAACCCTGCAAACATGTATTCATCTAAATTATCTGGTAGTGGAGAAATTGCAGAGAAAATGAGTTCAGGAGGCCCCCCTATACACACAGCCACAGGCATTCTTTCTTCATGATATGATGAGGCATGGTCAGCTCCGTGTTTGTGGATTTGCCAATGTAAACCTAACTCTTTCTTGCTGTGAACTTGTGCCCGATACATCCCAAGATTATGCTCTCCAGTTTCTTGATTTTTTGTTACAACTAATGGCAATGTAATGTAATGCCCTCCATCCATCGGCCATGTTTTTGGAATGGGGAGTCGTGTTAAATCAACTCCATCCATAGCAACTTCTTGAGAACGTGCACGACGGACTTTTTTTGGCGGTAGTGACAAGGCATCTCTTGCTAAAGGGAATCCCGTCCATGGCTTTTTGACAATATTCCCAATATCAGGTTTCATTAGAGTAACTAATCTATCTCCTATTTCTGTGTCTGAATTTACTTGTAAAGCCCGTAAAGTTCGTTCTTTCGTTCCGAAGAGATTCATTACCAGAGGAATTTCAGAAATTGTTCCATCAGGCAATTCAGGTTTTTCGAAGATAACCGCTGGTCCTCCAGTTTTCACAAGTAGGTCAGCAATACATCCTGCTTCTAGCTCAACACGAACTGGACGTTCTATCCTGATTACATCTCCATCTTTTTCGAGAGAACGGAGATAACGCTTCAAGGTCTTCCACGCCATAGACCTCCGACCCCGTCGACACATGAATATCTTATCTTTCAAGCGACTAGTTGATGCACTGGTTTTCTTTCGCTAATTCATGGCCACAGCTTGCGACGTACTTGTAGTAGGCGCGGGCCCAGGGGGGGGCTCTGCAGCATTACATGCATCTAGGTTAGGATTAGACGTCATGGTTATCGAAGATCACAATGAGATTGGAACACCAGTTCATTGTGGTGAATGTATTTCTGATGTAGCAGTTTCTAATCTTGACCTTGAATTACCGGTAGAAGTCATTAGCAAGCGAGTACATGGGATTCGAGTAATCTTTCCAGATGGAACAAAGAAATGTCTAACAGAAAAAGGGTATGTATTAGAAAAACATCTTTTTGAGCAATGGTTGATGGACCAAGCAGTCGATTTTGGAGCCAAATTATTTCTAGGTAACAAGCTACAAACAATGGAGAGAATTGAGGAAGATGGCCGATTTGTGGGCCATCTTTGTGATGGTAAAGGAGATGCATTTCCTATTAGGGCTAGAATTGTAATTGATGCATCTGGAGTAGCAGGTGTTTGTTCAAAAGTATTGGACCTCAACCAGCGACCCAAAGTAATTGCAGGAATGCAGTATGAAATGCTTGAAGTTCCAACTGACGATTATCTTGATTTTTACATATGGCCAGAATATGTTGAGAAAGGGTATCTGTGGATGATTCCTAAATGTGATGGACGTGCTAATGTTGGGTTAGTTACAGAGGACAAGAGTGGAGCCGTGAAAGAATTAGATCGTTTTATTTCTGATATGCCCGAATTTAATCAACTTGAAATCGCAAATCCTCCATGGAGAGATGATGGACGCAAAATTCGTGGCTTTGGAGGAACAATACCAATTTCGGGCCCCCATAAGCGAACACATTCAGATGGGATTCTCTTGATAGGAGATGCTGCTGGATTTACCTCTCCCTTGTTTGAAGGGGGTTCACATTTAGCATTGAAATCTGCTCAATTTGCTGCGATTACTGCTGCAGATGCAATATCGAAGAACGATGTTACTGCTAGTGTATTAGGCAGTTATTCCCAGAAATGGAAGTCTGAATTCCCTCCATATGAGAAGATTTTGAGAGGGAAAAGCGCACTTTATTCTCTTTCTGAACAAGACATGTCAATTATGGCTCGCTGTTTTCCTGAAGAGATGTCTAACATGGGAGTTTCGGGGAAAGCAATGGTTGTTCTTCGCTTGTTATTACGAAGACCGAGTTTATTTTTCCGAAGGATTATTCCTGCAATGTTGGCATTTGGTTACAGTCGGGCTAAGCACTACGGTTGGTAACTGTATACCGATGCCCTATTGAGCGGGGGGCATCGGTCCCCCATCGGGACTGGCAATGTGGTTGGACTTACTTCTTCTTGGAGTACCATCGATTGCGACATTAATTGCATTCTACCATACAGTAATTCATCGTACTTCTCATCCAAATGAATTTACTATACTCGGATTACAGGCTTTACCATTCATAATTCTTATTTTTGCGTTTTTAATCGATTTTGACGCATTGCGTACTGTTCGAATAAATGGTTCTTCCAATCTTCCGATTCATTATCGCATTTCAGCAGTATGGGCTGGACGTTCAGGGCCATTATTGCTATGGATTGCCATGTTAGTACTCGTTAGGTTGTGGTGGAGACACATTTCTTCAGAAAATGAAGTAAAGAAAACGATCGGAACTGCCGGCGTTCTTCATTGTCTGATATTTTTCTTATTCATTATAGCCTTCATGCTCAAACCATTTTCATTGGATAATTCAGTAGATAGGTCAGAACTCAACGTCTTTCTACAAACTGATTTGATGGTTATTCATCCTCCAATTGTTTTTGCATTCTACGCATTTTGTCTTGCTGTTGGCTCTGTAGCATTGGAAGGAATGTTAAATGGAAAAAATCCTTCTTTGATTCATCAGGAACAATTGCCTTTAGCTCGAGCAGCCTTCGTTTCTGGAACTTTAGGAATTGGTTTAGGTGGGTTGTGGGCTTACACTGTCTTGGATTGGGGGGGCTATTGGGCTTGGGACCCTGTTGAAACTGCATCTTTGCTTCCATGGCTATGTACTCTACTTATTGTTCATTTACGAATGTCTCCAAAAGTGAAAGATCGAGAATCTGCAATTGTTTGGG